>CAJKDU010000035.1 GCA_905198745.1 uncultured Prevotella sp.
ACTAATTGATTTTCACCTATAAAGATACAAAATATTTGTGAGACTACCAACTTTTATGAACTATTCTTATCCCGAACTGGGGTCTTCTATCACCAATTCGCCTTTTGACAGATTTAAGTGGAGTATCCCAAACCAGTTGTTCTGTTTGTACAATCGTTGCCCACGGCGGTGGCAATAAGTGGTCAGACAATGGAATCACGCCTTAGTTTGCCATTAGCGAAGCCTTAGTCTGCCACTAACAGGTCTTTAGTCTGCCACTAATACATCGTAATGACCTAATACATCTTCAAAAAGCGCCACAGTCGCTCCCTTGCAAGGTTGCGGCTGTGGCGCTTTTTGAAGATGTTTGGTGTTGTTATTCGTCAGCATTCTCTTCAAGTGAGAATTGGCTGCTGCCGTCGAAGCAGTGTGTGCACACCTGACACTTGGGCAGTCCGATGGCCTCAATGAGTTGCTCGATTGTGTTGAATTTCAGTGTGGTCAGCCCCAGTTCCTGGGCGATGGCATCCACCATTCGCTTGTATTCTGGCGAATCAGTGGTGGCATATTTGTCGAGATTCTTGTTGGCATCACCTTCAAACTTCTCTATGATTCGGCGTGTGATAAGTTCCATGTCGCTTTTCGAGGAGGTGAAGTTGATGAACGGGCATCCGTAGACCAACGGTGGACAGGCTATGCGCATATGGCATTCTTTCAGTCCTGCCTGTTCAAAGAGCACTTTCACATTGTCGCGCAATTGAGTGCCGCGAACAATTGAATCGTCGCAGAAGAGCACGCGCTTGCCCTTGAGCATCGCCTTGTTGGGGATGAGCTTCATCTTGGCCACGAGCGAGCGCATCTTCTGGTTGCTCGGAGTGAACGAACGGGGCCAAGTGGGTGTGTATTTGGCAATGCAGCGCTGGTAGGGCACATTCTTTCCGGCAGCATAGCCCATGGCCATCCCCGTGCCGGAATCGGGAATTCCGCTGCAGCAGTCCACTTCTACGGGGTCTATCTTGCCCATGTTGTATCCGTTTTTGAAACGTACCTCTTCCACATTGCGGTCTTCGTAGGTGGAAGTCGGGAACCCGTAGTAGACCCACAGGAATGAGCAAATCTGCATTTTCTTGTTGGGCTTGCGTATCTGTTCCATGCCCTCGGCGTTGATTTTTACTATCTCTCCCGGTCCCACGTTGTATTCAATTTCATAGTCAAGATTAGGGAACGACGTGGATTCTGACGAGACTGCGTATGCACCGTCCTTCTTTCCGATGATGATAGGTGTGCGTCCCCAACTGTCGCGGGCACAGATAATGCCGCTGTCTGTCAGGATGAGCATGGTGCACGACCCCTTGATGTGGTGGTATACGTTCTCGATACCCTCCTTGAACGTCTTGCCCTGGATGATAAGTAGGGCCACCAGTTCGGTAGGGTTTGTTGAGCCCGACGACATCTCGGCGAAGTGCATGTTCTTGCTGAGCAGTTCCTGGGTCAGTTCCTCAATGTTGACAATTTTTGCCACCGTGCAGATGGCAAACCGACCGAGATGCGAGTTCATAATGAGCGGTTGGGCATCGGTGTCGCTGATGACGCCTATGCCCGAAGTGCTGCCCTCGAACTTGTCGAGTGTTGACTCGAACTTGGTACGGAAATAAGAACTTTCCAGATTGTGGATGGAGCGGGTGAATCCCTTCTCCTTACTGTATGTTGCCATACCTCCCCGGCGGGTGCCGAGGTGTGAATTATAGTCAGTTCCGTAGAACAAATCGACTACGCAACTTTTTTTGGAAATGGTTCCGAATATACCTCCCATGGGTAGTTAATGTTTTTTTATGTTTTGCTAAGTGGCGCCAAAGTTACTACAAAATCGTGGAACATGAAAGCAAGAGCGAAAAAACTTGGCAAAAATTCTTGACTTGCCCTATCTTCTTCCTGTCATTGAAAAATGTCAATCCCGACAACCGAAGACGTGTTTAAGTCTTTGGTCGCCGGGATTGACGTGATGCTGTGTAGGTTCTTTATTTCTTTTTCAAATGGTAATTGATGAGCGGTCGGATTTCCTCGCTTGACGGGCGTGGCGCATCGCCATTGATGAGCTTGCCGTCGCGTCCAATCAGCACAAATCGTGGAATGGTGTTGATGTGGTAGGGTTCGGATACCTGTTCTTTCAGATTGCCAGTGAAAAGCTGTATGCCCTTCATGCCTTTTTCCTTCACCATGTCCAGCCACTTCTGCTTGTCGGCTTCTTTGTCGGTAGACACACTGATGAACACGATATCGGGGTTGTCGGCATATTCCTCTTCAAGTTTTGTCATGTAGGGAAAAAAGTCTCTTCTACGATATCTTCAGCCATGTCAGGATTGCCGAGGATGCCGTAAGCTATATAGTACAATCTACTGTAGCAAGAGTCAAACAACTCTTTGAAAAGCCTTTCTTTCTGAATGTCACTCATTTCAAGGTGTCATTATAGGGAATATGCTTATGCCCCAAAGATATTCAATGGTTTCTTGACACGTGCGCTTTGGTGGACTTATAATAAACAAAGCATCTCATTTTGAGATGCTTTAGTTGGGATACCCGGACTCGAACCAGGAATGACAGGACCAGAATCTGTAGTGTTACCATTACACCATATCCCATTGTTGTACGCATTAGGCTTGTTGCTTAATTGCGAGTGCAAAGGTACGGCTTTTTTTTGAACCTGCAAATTTTTCCTCCAACTTTTTTGTTGTGTACTTAATTTTTAACATTCATAAAGGCCGAATGTGGTGGAAATAGTGTAACTTTGCATCCGTAGAACACAAATACGTATTCGTATGAAGAAGATTTTGTTGATGTTTGCCATGTTGATGCCGGCTCTTTCGGGGCTGGCACAGAGTGAGGCGGGCAAACTTTTCTTTTATTCTCGCATTGGTACTTCTGTTTCCAACCTGAGCAAGATGGAGCGTGTTTATATAATAGGTGACAAGCAGAATTCTATTGATTCTAAGTATAAGGCGGGACTGACAGTAGGCGGAGAACTCGAATATCGGGCAACAGATGAGATGTCGTTGTCGGCTGGAGTTTTCTACCAGCAATTGGGATGCCGCTATCCTGAATATACTGAAGACTTGCATGACGGACAAGGCAATGTGCAGAAGTGGGGCATGGATAAAAACCGTGTTAAACTTCAGTATTTGAGCGTGCCTCTCATGCTAAATGGATATGTAGCTCATGGATTGTGCCTCAAGGCTGGTGTCCAGGTGAGTTGCCTGTTGAGTTCTAAGTGGACCTACGATTTGGTGGAGGTAACCGAAGAGGTGGGTGATGGAGGTGTACCCAAGTATACTTATGGAAGTCGCACTGCAGGCGAAGTGAAACCCGCCACCAACAGGGTAGACCTTTCCATTCCGGTGGGCATTTCTTATGAGTATATGAATGTGGTGCTTGATGCCCGTTATAACTATGGATTGTTGAAAACCTTCAAGAAGACTTTTGACGACTATGCCCACAATCGTTATTTCACATTTACCGTGGGCTACAAATTTGAATTGTAAAATACAAACATAGAATAATCACTTCTTAACTTTTTATGAAAGAATTAGCATTAAAGTACGGATGCAATCCGAACCAAAAGCCTTCTCGCATTTACATGGAGGAGGGTGAACTTCCTATCGAAGTGTTGAATGGCCGTCCAGGCTACATCAATTTCCTCGATGCACTCAACTCTTGGCAACTTGTCAAGGAACTCAAGGCCGCTACCGGTCTGCCTGCTGCTGCCAGCTTCAAGCACGTGTCGCCAGCAGGCGCTGCTGTGGGACTGCCTTTGAGTGATACCCTGAAGAAAATCTATTTTGTGGACGATGTGAAAATTCCCCTTTCTCCATTGGCTTGCGCTTATGCACGTGCTCGTGGCGCAGACCGCATGAGTTCTTATGGTGACTTTGTGGCGCTGAGCGACACTTGCGATGAGGCTACAGCTACTCTTATCAAGCGCGAGGTGAGCGATGGCGTCATTGCTCCCGACTTTACTCCCGAGGCAATTGAGATTCTGAAGGATAAACGTAAGGGAACTTACAATGTGATCAAGATTGATCCGGATTATTTGCCGGCTCCCGTTGAGCACAAGCAGGTGTTTGGCGTAACCTTCGAGCAGGGACGCAATGAAGTGAAACTTGATGATCCTAAATTGTTCGAGAACATACCGACCCAGAGCAAGAACTTCACTCCTGAGGCCATCCGCGACCTCATCATCAGCCTTATCACTCTGAAATACACTCAGAGTAACTCTGTGTGTTATGTGAAGGATGGCCAGGCAATCGGTATCGGTGCTGGTCAGCAGAGCCGTATCCATTGCACACGCTTGGCTGGCAACAAGGCCGACATTTGGTGGCTGCGTCAGCATCCAAAGGTGATGAACCTCCCCTTTGTTCCGGGAATTCGCCGTGCTGACCGTGACAACACGATCGACGTGTATATTTCAGAAGACCACGATGATGTGCTTCGTGATGGCACCTGGCAGCAGTTCTTCACGGAAAAGCCTGAAGTGCTTACCATGGCTGAAAAGAAGGAGTGGATTGCCAAGAACACTAAAGTGGCACTTGGAAGTGATGCTTTCTTCCCGTTTGGCGACAATATAGAGCGTGCCCACAAGAGTGGCGTTGAATTTATCGCTCAGGCAGGTGGTTCTGTTCGCGACGACAATGTGATTGAGACTTGCGACAAGTATGGCATTACGATGGCGTTTACAGGCGTGCGCTTGTTCCACCATTGATAAAGGTAACCCAGAATAGAATTCTATGGCAGATATTGATGATATAATTGAAGGAGGCATTGTCTTCCGTGGCGCACCCAAGGGAGGGTCTCAAAACGACAAGGTGAAAACCAAGGCGAAGAAGAAAAAGTATATCACCGGTGCGCATGGCAGCGGCTCGGCTCGTCAGAAGGCGAAATACCGTGAGCAGCGTGCCAACCGTCATAAAGGCAAAAAATAGGATTTGCCGAAACAAAAGATACGGGGATGCAGGCGTTTGGCCTTGCATCCCCGTATCTCGTTTTCTGTTTGCAGGAAGTCATGCAGGAAACATCGACTTCTCTTTGCGTGACTGCCGATTGACCCTCGCGCCCGGAAAAGGAATCGGGTATTTGGCGGAGAGCTGTTGGCTGTTACTTCTTGCCCTGTGCGTAATAGTTCTTGTGACTTTTGATGTTCACGGAGTTACCATTCTTGGTAAACACCACCATGTCTTGCTTGAGTGACCGGTTGAGGTGGTCGAATATGACAGCAGGGTCGAAGCGCTTACCCATGAATTTCACTTCGAAGTGAAGGTGTTCTGTCGTGGCTCTGCCTGTACGTCCGGTGAGTCCGATCACTTGTCCGGCCTTGACCATGTCGCCCACTTTCACTATGTTCTTGGATTGATGGCTGTAAAGAGTTTCCAGTCCGTTGGCATGCTTAATGACAATGCAGTTGCCGTAGCCGTAGTATGGGCCTGACATGGTTACCTTGCCGTCGAAGGCAGCCAGAATCTTGTCGTTGGGTACAGTTTTGATGTCTACTCCCGAGTGTCGGCGCTTGCCTCCATAGGGGCTGATCACCTTGCTCCCAGGAAGAGGATAACTCCATTCGCCCGGGTTGAAGTGGGCGAGGTTCATCCTGTACTCATTGCTCTTTTCAAATGGGTTCCTGTTGAGGTCTTTGACTTCAGTCTTTCTCTTGTCTGTTTTGTTTCCGGCATTGGTCACTTCAACGTACGACCCCTTGTTGCGGCAGAGCAGCGTGCTGCGGCGCAGGTTGTGAGAACTGACATCGAGAATGGTTTCCGGATTGATGCGTCCGCCGTTGACCATGATATAAAAGGTGCAGAAGGTCTTTCCGTTCTTTCCGCCTACGATGGCAAGGGTTTGTCCAGCCTTCACGTGCTGTCCAACCTTGACGAGGTTTTGAGCGTTGTGACAATAGACGGTTTCCAGTCCATTGTCATGACGCACAACCACCACGTTTCCCTGGTTGGCGGTATGGCGTGACAGTCTGACTTGTCCCTCAAACATGGCTTTCACGGCATCTCCTTTGCTGGTGGTGATTTCCAGTTCTCCTTCATTGACAACTTTTGCTTTGCCAACGGGTAGTGGAAACGAATATTCAGACTTCCCGAGAGCTGAAAAATCCACGGTGAAAGCGTTGGAGTGGGCGAATAAGCCTGGCGTGGCAATGCTGATTTGTTGTTGCTCTGCAGGAGTGAAATCGTCTGCAAACACGTGCTGAGCGCTAATGACCGCTGCAGCGAGCAACCAAGTCTTCATGTTTCTTCGTATATTCATTATCTTGATGGGTTTAACATTATTCCTGTATAGATGCGTCCGGAATCTGTTCCTAAGGCTCTCGCCGAGAAGAAGTCTTCTTGATTCTTCATCGTGCAGATGTCAGCCTCGTGAATGTTTTCCTCCTCAACACCCGCTTCCAAAAGCATCTGCTTGTTGCATAGTGGCAGGTTGATGTGCCACTTCTTGTAAAGCTTGGCTATGGTGCTCATGTCGAACGAGGCTTCGGCAAATTGGTTGTAGACTTCCTGACCCACTTCAAAACTGTCGAGCGAAATGCCGGGGCCAATCACAGCCTTCACTTTTCTGGGATTTGTATGGAAGTGGAATGTCATGTCTACAATGACTTTTCGGGTGATGCGTGCTGCCGTCCCTCTCCATCCCGCATGGATGGCGCATACTGCATGGTGCTCTGGGTCGTAAAGTAAAACCGGAATGCAATCGGCCGTGGAAACCCCTATACACACTCCTTCTTCATCGGTCATGACGGCATCAACGCCCTCAAGAATCATTTTCTGTACGTGCTCAGGCAATGTGAAAAACTCACCGCCGATGCGCCGGGATTCTATGCCGTGTGTCTGGTGGGGAAGGATGATGCGCTGCGCACTGGTACCCAATTCTTGAGCCAACGCCTCTTTGTTGCGACGGGTGTGTTCCACGGTGTCACCACAATACTCATTGATGTTGAATGAACTGTAGTTGCCCTCGCTGCATCCGCCGTGTCGTGTGGTGCTGAAAGCCGTGACCTCACTTGTCAAATCATATTTCAAGAGTTGCGGGACCATTTCCATTATTCCTCGTCCTCCTCGTCGTCGTATTCAAAGTCGTCGAGATCCTCAATCTCACTCTCGTCAAGATACTCAATGTCTTCGTCTTCACCCTCGTCGTGCATTTCGGATGCAAACGTCTTCATGTCCTTGTCGCGGTGCACGAGTGTGTCTTCGGCCGTAATTTCCTGCAGCTTGTTGCTTTCGCTGTTCAATTCTGTCCATAACACGTCCTTGAGCTCATTAAGCCCGAATCCTGTAACGGAGGAAATGAAAACCACGGGAAGGTCTTGGGGTAGTGTTTCCTTGAGCATTTCTATTAGTTCCTCGTCGAGCAAGTCGCATTTGGTGATGGCAAGTACCCGGTGCTTGTCGAGCATGTCGGGGTTGAAGTTGCGCAACTCGTTGAGCAACACCTCATATTCCTTTTTGATGTCGTCAGTGTCTCCCGGTACCATGAAAAGCAGCAGGGAGTTGCGCTCAATGTGGCGCAGAAAGCGAAGTCCCAGTCCTTTTCCTTCGCTTGCTCCCTCGATGATTCCGGGAATGTCAGCCATGACAAACGACTTGTTGTCGCGGTAGCCGACTATGCCGAGAGACGGTTCAAGCGTGGTGAAAGGATAATTGGCAATCTTGGGACGGGCGCTCGAAAGTGAGGAGAGCAGTGTGCTCTTGCCAGCGTTGGGGAAGCCTACAAGTCCCACGTCGGCAAGCAGTTTCAATTCCATGATGATGGTCATCTCTTGCATGGGTTCTCCCGGCTGGGCATAGCGTGGTGCCTGGTTGGTGGCAGACCTGAATTGGAAATTGCCGAGTCCGCCACGTCCGCCCTTGAGCAGAAGCACTTCCTGTCCGTCATAGGTCACATCGCATACGTATTTCCCGGTTTCGGCATTGTATACGACCGTTCCGCAAGGCACGTCAATGAAGACATCTTTGCCGTCAGTGCCGTGGCATTTGTCTCTTCCTCCGTTTCCGCCATGTTCGGCAAACACGTGCCGCTGGAATTTCAAGTGCAGCAGGGTCCAGTAGTTGTGGTTGCCACGGAGATAGATGCTGCCGCCTTTACCGCCGTCGCCGCCGTCAGGACCGCCGTTTGGCTGGTATTTCACGTGGCGCAGGTGCATGGAACCTTTACCGCCCTTGCCAGAGCGGCAGTATATCTTAACATAGTCAACGAAATTGGATTCTGCCATTTTCTTTGTTGGGTATTTGGAGTTGATGTGAATGAAAAATAGGAGTGGGGTGTTCTACAAAAAAGTTGGTTTTGAGCCTTGGCCAAAATAACCCAAGGCTCAAAACCCGATATGTGTTACAGGATGAATTACAGGTTGTCGATAACCTTGCAAATGTCATCAAAGATGCGGTCGAGTTCACCCAATCCGTTAATTTGGTGATGGATGCCTTCATTTTCGTACCAGTCTATCAATGGAGAAGTCTGGTTGTGGTAAACGTCGAGACGCTTCTTGATGGTCTCTTCGTTGTCGTCGCTTCTTCCGCTTTGCTGTCCGCGGAGCAGGAGGCGCTTCATCAGTTCGTCTTCAGGCACGTGCAGCTCAATCATGGCTGCCACCTTGTGTCCGCGTTCGGCAAGCATCTTTTTCAAGGCTTCTGCTTGAGGGATAGTGCGGGGGAAACCGTCGAAGATGACACCCTTATGCTCCTTGCCGAAACTGTCGTAAACACTGGCGAGGATATCAATCATCAGTTCATCGGGGATGAGCTGTCCGTTGTCGATATAGCCTTTGGCTGTCTTGCCCAGTTCTGTTCCGTTCTTGATCTCGCTGCGGAGCACGTCGCCCGTAGAGATGTGGTTGAGACCATACTTCTCAATCATCTTGTCGCTCTGCGTGCCTTTGCCTGCACCTGGAGCGCCGAAAATTACGATATTCTTCATTTACTTGTTTAATATGTTGTGTTATTGCTTATTCGCTAACGAGCGTATAGATGTCTCTCAGATTGCGCCCTTGCTGGTCATAGTCGAGCCCGTAGCCCACGATGAAGTCGTTGGGAATCTCCATGACCGTGTAGTCAATGTCAAGGTCTACCGTGAGTTTCTCCGGCTTGAGCAACAGTGTGCAGATGCTTACCGATGCGGGGTTGTGCTCTTTGAGTTGGTCAAGCATGTTCTGCATGGTCAGCCCCGACTCCACAATGTCTTCTACGATGATCACGTTGCGTCCGGTAAGGTCGGTGTTGATGCCAATCATCTTCTTGATTTTTCCTGTTGAAGAAGTGCCCTCATAAGATGCAAGCTTGACAAAAGAGATTTCGCATGGAATGGTTACCATCTTCATCAAGTCGGCAGCAAACATGAAAGAGCCGTTGAGCACAGCGAGGAAAATAGGGGTCTTGCCCTCCATGTCCTTGTTGATGCGGTCTGCCACAGCCTGGATGCGTTTCAGTATTTCAGCTTCGGGGATGGACGTTTCAAACGTCTTGTCCTTGATTTTAACTCTGCTCATGATACTTTTTAAAATAATTTGTCGCAAAATTACAAAAAATAAGTCGAACGTGGGCATGGATTAGGAGAAATTATGTATTTTTGCACGAGTATGAAGATTTTCACTAGTGCTCAGAGTCATGAGCTTGATAAATATACTATAGAGAATGAGCCAATCGCTTCGATTGACTTGATGGAGCGTGCTGCCAAAGTGATCACGCATGCCATCATGGAAGAATGGAGTAATCTGATGCCCGTTGTGGTGTTTGCCGGTCCGGGCAACAATGGCGGTGACGCCCTTGCCGTGGCACGCCTTCTTGCAGAGCAAGACTATCAAGTGTCGGTCTTCCTGTTTAATGTGAAGGGGAAACTTTCCCCGGAATGTGAACAGAACAAGAAGCGGCTTGTGGAGGGGAAGCGTGTCAAGAGCTTCACCGAGGTGACCGTGCAGTTCGATCTCCCCACACTTGATGCCGGCACTCTTGTGGTCGACGGCCTGTTCGGCTCCGGGCTCAACAAACCGCTTGCCGGAGGTTTCGCCTCGCTGGTGAAATATGTAAACCAAAGCAATGCCACCGTTGTGAGCATTGATATGCCGTCGGGTCTGATGGCAGACGACAATACGTTTAATATTCCGGCAAACATAATTAAGGCGAATCTTACGCTAACCATCCAGCACAAGAAACTTTCCATGCTCTTTGCCGACTGCCAGCCTTATGTGGGCAGGGTGAAGGTGATGGACATAAGGCTCAGCCAGGATTGGGTGGCTCGCACCAAGACGCAATGCTCCATACTCGAAGAAAGCGAAGTGAGGGCCTTGCTGAAACACCGTGACGACTTTGCCCACAAGGGCAGCATGGGCAATGCTCTCCTCGTGGCTGGCAGCTACGGCATGTCGGGAGCTGCCGTGCTTGCTGCCAGAGCCTGTCTGAGAGCCGGTGTGGGCAAGGTGACAGTGCATACGCCCAAGCGCAATTATGACATCATGCAAATAGCTGTGCCCGAGGCAGTGATGCAGATGGACCGCGACGAGACCTGTTTTTCAGAGGCTGTGGATACGGCTGATTTTGATGCATTGGGCATTGGCCCGGGACTGGGTTTGCAGGAAAGTACCGCCATTGCGCTTATTGCCCAGTTGAGGCGGACGCAGGCGCCTATTGTTGCCGACGCCGATGCGCTCAACATCCTGGCCAATCACAACGCATGGATGCAGCAGTTGCCCGAAAACCTGATACTCACGCCACATCCCAAGGAACTGGAACGACTTACTGGCGGTCATTGTTCCTGCGACTACGAACGCCTTGCAAAGGCTCGCACTCTGGCCGAACACCATCACGCCTATGTCATTCTGAAGGGGCATTATTCAGCCCTCTGCATGCCCGATGGACAAGTGGTGTTCAATTCCACCGGCAATTCCGGTATGGCTACAGCCGGGAGCGGCGATGTGCTCACGGGCATTCTTACTGCTCTCTTGGCGCGCGGCTACAGTCAGGAATCGGCCTGCAAACTGGGCATGTATCTGCATGGATTGGCCGGCGACCTCGCAGCCAAAGACCTGGGAAAGGAGAGCCTGGTGGCAGGTGATATCGTAAAGTATTTGTCAAAGGCTTTTCTATGGCTGGACGACTAAGGAACAAAACAAAGGAATGATATGAAAACAAAACTATTGTCACTGGCACTGCTTTGGGCAGGCTTCTCTTCTCTTGCCGTGGCGCAGGAAGAGGGGGTTACATACTGTTTGCCAAAGACGGCAGCGAAGTTTACGCTCAGAATAGAAAAGACCACCTATACGCCTGGAGACTTTGCCGAATATGCAACTCGTTTCCTGCGTGTGAAAGCCGGTACAGAGAAGGCCGTGGCTTATCGTCTTGTGGATTGTCGCATGAGTCAGTATGCGGAACCGGATACGGCACGGCTCTTCGTGCTCAAGGTCGGCGACAAACGTGGCATTTCCAACGTGCAACTTGACAATCGCGGCATTTTGCTTGCTGTCAACGATCAGCCGGTGGCTCAGCCTGCCGGCGACCAGGCTTTTGTGCCGGCTCCCAAACCTAAGCGCGTCAACCCACGCGATTTCCTCAGTCAGGAGATATTGGCTGCGGGAAGCAACATGAAGATGGCAGAACTCACCGCACAGGATATTTATGAAATACGCGACAGCCGTAACCAGCTTTCACGTGGACAAGCCGATTATATGCCCAAGGATGGGGAACAGTTGAAACTGATGCTTCAGAAACTGGACACTCAAGAGGCTGCCATGCTGCAGCTCTTTACGGGCACTACAGACCGTGACACGGCAGAAGTGGAGGTGGATTTCGTGCCGTTGCGCGAGACCAGTCGGCAGTTGCTGTTCCGCTTTTCCCAGCGTCGGGGCTTGGTGGATGTGGACGACCTGGGCGGCAATCCTTACTACATATCTGTGGAAGACGAACACAGTGTGCCACCACCATCACCTGTAGACCCGAAGAAAAAGAAGGAAAAGGAACCGGTGCTCTATTCGTGCATTCCGGGACGTATCCGGTTGACGCTCTCGGATGGGGCCAAGGCGTGGAAAAGTTTCGAGATGTATGCTGCCCAATTCGGACAACTCAACCCCATTGATGAAGACGTCATCAACAAAAAGGTCAACACGCAAGTGGTGCTGAATCCGCTGACCGGTGGACTTGAAAAGATAAAGACAGAACAGGCACAATAAAAACGTGTCATCCGGGATTTGAAGTTGCCACAGTGACTTCAATTCCCGGATTGGTGCAAACACCGTGATGAAAGCCAGGCTGCTGCTTGGCTTTTTCCTTTTTCTTGAAGGCCTCTCTCGCGTGCGCGCACGCGCAGGAAAAGTTTTTCGTTTTTTCGGCACTATCCGTCACTTTTCTTGATGCTTTACGGTTTTGCGCTGGTTGTGAGTGAGATAAGTGGAGTGATGGATGCGTGATAGATGGGCTAATATCCCTCACTTCTATCACCGATTCATCACTTGTCAGGTTGAAACGGAATGCCTAAAGTCGGTTCCTCGGTTTGGGCAATGATAGCTGGACAGATGGACCAAGTGTAAGTCCACTAACGCGTCGTAAGTCTGCCACTAACGCGTCGTAAGTCTGCCACTAATGATGTGTAAACGGGTTATTGGGTGATGGTGTCCTGTTAGGAAGTGATTCTGCATCCATTCGGATGCTGCGCCATCGGGTGTTGCTCCCAATTCGGGATGAACCATGTCAATGAACGATGAGGTGACAATGGCCCTTGGCCTTTGTCACCTCATTGCTTAGTAGGCTACGGTACAGGGTATGCCTAAAGCCAAGACTTTGTTGCGTATGTTGTCGAGTACAACAGGTTCGGCTTTCCGGAGCCCGCTTGCGGGAGTCTCCCTGTCGATGGTGTA
The DNA here is from genome assembly GCA_905198745.1 of uncultured Prevotella sp. GTDB lineage: Bacteria > Bacteroidota > Bacteroidia > Bacteroidales > Bacteroidaceae > Prevotella. Next base: position 12,869 of record CAJKDU010000035.1, read on the forward strand.
AATCATCACTCTTTGGGGAGCAATGTCTTTGAGTGCCTCAAGCCATGGGGCTACGTGCCGTTCGTCCGTGTTGTTCACGTCTGTGCCGTCGAAGGAGCCTTTCATGAAAAGGGTTTGTATGATGACGTGTCCATGAAACGCCTTTAGGTTTTCCACGACATCGCCTACACGGTAGTGTTGGCTCACAGGGCGATCTACCAATCTGATGTAGTCCTCGCTTGCCGTGTCAAGTTTCTGAATGTTGTTGTCGAGGGCTGCCAATGCTTGCCTTACCTCTGGCTTGTGGGTGAACGTGGCGTTGCTCATCACGCTCACGGTAGCATGGGGATAATACTTGTCGCGCAACCGGAGCGTGTCGGAAACAATTTGCGCAAAATGCGGGTGCGAGGTGGGCTCTCCGTTGCCTGCAAAAGAAATGTCGTCGAGTGGCTTGTTCCCGGAACTTCTGTGGGCGAGTGTTTCTTCAAGAGCCTCTCTCACCTCCGAACGTGAAGGACGGGGAAGCCGGGGAAGGTGAGAACTGTTGAATCCACATTCGCAATAGATGCAGTCGAAAGTGCAGCACTTCCCGTCTTTCGGCATCAGGTTGATGCCGAGGGAAATACCCAGTCGGCGGCTCCTCACCGGGCCGTAAATAGGTGAATCATATAATACCGTGCTCATAACGTTCTTTTGTTCGAAGGGCAAAGGTAGGTTTTTTTGCGGACTTTCGTTGTTAATAGTGGTTAAACGTTCGTTCGGGCGGTAATTTTTTTGTTACTTTGCACCAAATTTGGTATATTATATCCTTTTTATAAATGGGAAAGAAACGTAAGAATACCGGCAATCGCCATGGGTTGCAGGTCGTGACGCTGTGCATAAGCACAGCATTGGTGCTCATTTTGTTGGGCTTGGTTCTGTTCACAGCCTCCACGGCTCAGAATCTTTCATCCTACATGAAAGAAAACCTTGTGGTTACGGTGATGCTTCGGTCTGACATGAGTGGAGCCGAGGGCAGGCAGTTTTGCAAGGCCATCAAGGCCAAGCCCTATATCAATAAGGTTACTTTTGTGAGTAAGGAAGAGGCCCTTCGTGAGGGAACCAAGGACATGGGCATCAACCCCAAGGAATTTGTGGGCTACAACCCGTTCACGCCATCAGTGGAGCTACAGCTTCGTGCCGACTACGCCAACAATGATTCGCTTGTATGGATAAGTAAGGAAATCAAGCGCGACCGCAATGTGACAGACGTAACCTATCAGCAAGACTTGATAGAAAGCGTCAACAGCACCCTGCAGAAAGTGAGTCTTGTGCTCCTGGTGCTTGCTGCTTTGCTCACCATCGTTTCGTTCTCACTGATCAACAACACCGTGCGCCTTTCTGTCTATTCGCGCCGTTTCACTATTCACACCATGAAACTGGTCGGTGCCTCGTGGGGATTCATTCGTGCGCCGTTCATCCGCAAGGCCGTGTGCGAGGGCATTGTGGCTGCCATCCTGGCCGATGCCGTGCTTGGTGCCGGTCTTTATGCCCTTTACACCTACGAACCGGAAATCATTTCGGTGGTCAACTGGCAAGTGCTTGTGCTGACCGGAGTGTCAGTGCTGCTCTTCGGACTGATTATCACAACATTCTGTGCCTACATCTCGGTCAACAAGTTCTTGAGAATGAAAGCCGGCGACCTCTATAAGATTTAGCAAACATAAAGAATTTAGATATATGGATAAAAGAAACTTGGCATTGGGCAAGGTCAATTTCCTGATGCTTACCATTGGAATGGTAGTAGTTATTCTCGGGTTCATCCTGATGAGTGGTTCCGGCTCGGATGAGTCTGCCTACGATCCGGAAATCTTCAGTTTCATGCATATCAAGGTGGCGCCAGTCATTTGTCTCGTAGGCTTCCTTTCTATCATTGGAGCCATTGTGTACAAACCTAAGGACAAGGAGGAAATCAGTAATGAACACTCTTGAAGCATTGGTCCTGGGTCTCGTTCAGGGATTCACCGAATACCTTCCGGTGAGCAGTAGCGGCCATCTCACCATCGGATCCGCACTCTTTGGCATCAATGGCGCCGACAATCTCACATTCACCATTATGGTGCATGTGGCAACAGTGCTGAGTACCCTCGTCATTCTTTGGCGAGAGATAGACTGGATTCTCAAGGGACTGTTCAAGTTCCAGATGAATGACGAAACGAAATATGCTCTCAACATATTGGTGTCTATGATTCCCGTAGGAATTGTGGGCGTGTTCTTCAAGGATAAGGTGGAAGCCGTTTTCGGTTCAGGATTGCTCATCGTGGGCATCATGCTCCTGGTTACAGCTCTTCTGCTCACCTTCTCCTACTATGCCAAGCCACGTCAGCGAGAGAACATCAGCCTGTGGCATGCCTTCCTCATCGGCGTAGGCCAGGCTCTGGCCGTGCTGCCGGGACTTTCGCGCTCGGGCACTACAATAGCTACGGGTCTGCTCTTGGGCAACAAAAAGGAAAAGATGGCGCAGTTCTCGTTCCTTATGGTCATTCCGCCCATATTGGGCGAGGCATTGCTCGACCTGCTGAAAGGACTCAAGGGAGAAGAAGCCTTGGGCGGCATAGACACGTGGCCCATGGTTGTGGGCTTCGTGGCTGCATTCGTTTCCGGGTGCATAGCCTGCAAGTGGATGATCAACGTGGTGAAGCGTGGCAAGCTGATTTACTTTGGAATCTACTGTGCCATAGCCGGTGTGCTCACCATCATTTTCTCATAAATCCGTAGTCTCTGTATATGATGGACTTCTATGCGGGAGAAATCATCCCCATCGACAAACCTTACAAGATATCCAGCTTTGGTGCCTTGGCCCATATACGCTATCTGCTCTCGCAGAAGTTGGGCGTGAAACGCGTGAAGACTGGACATGCTGGTACGCTGGACCCGCTTGCAACGGGTGTCCTTATCCTTGTCACGGGCAAGGCCACCAAGCGCATTGAAGAACTGCAGGCACACACCAAAGAGTATGAAGCCACCGTTCAGCTGGGGGCCACAACGGCCAGTTACGACTTGGAACACCCGGTCAACGAAACCTTCCCTACAGAGCACATCACCCGTGAGCTCATTGAACGCACTTTGCCACAGTTTATAGGCGAGATAGAACAGGTTCCACCATCCTACTCCGCTTGCAAACTCAATGGCGAGCGCGCCTACAATTTGCGCCGTCAGGGACAGGATGTGAAACTCAAGCCCAAAATTCTGCGCATAGACGAGATAGAACTCAAAAGGTTTGACCCTGAATCCATGCAGATGGACATCAGGGTGGTATGTGGCAAGGGTACTTATATTCGTGCATTGGCACGCGACCTGGGCCGGGCACTCGGCACGGGCGCACATCTCACATCGTTGCGCCGTACAAGGGTGGGAGAGTATACCATCGAACGGTGCGTGAGCTACGAGCATTTTCAAGAGTGGCTTGATGCCCAGGATATTGCCCCACTGCCGGATTATGCGGTGCGGGTGGAAAACAATGAACAAGAAACAACGAAATAGATATGAAACTGTCTCAATTCAACTTTAATTTGCCTGAAGACCAGGTGGCCCTCTATCCATCTTATCATCGCGACGAATGTCGTTTGATGGTCATCCATAAGAAATCCCAGACCATCGACCTGTATCGTAAGGATGAGAAAGGTGAGCCTTTGAAGGACGAACAGGGTAATCCTGTGCCCCTTGATTTCAGAAACGTACTTGACTATTTCGACGAAGGCGACACCTTCATATTCAATGACACCAAGGTGTTCCCGGCCCGTCTCTACGGTACCAAGGAAAAGACGGATGCTAAGATTGAAGTGTTCCTGCTCCGCGAACTCAACCAGGAGATGCGCCTTTGGGATGTGCTCGTAGAGCCTGCCCGCAAGATACGTATCGGCAACAAGCTCTTCTTCGACGAAAGCGGGACGATGGTGGCCGAGGTCATTGACAACACGACCAGCCGCGGACGCACCTTGCGATTCCTTTACGATTGCGACCATGAAGAATTCAAGCGTGACCTTTATGCCTTGGGAGAGGCTCCATTGCCACGCTATATCATAGACCATCAGAGTCCGGAACTCGATGCCGACGGCAAGCCTGTCATGAAAGAAGGCAAGCCCGTGATGCATCGCGACCGGCCGGCCCGTCCGGAAGACTTGGAAGACTTCCAGTGCATCTTCGCCAAGAACGAGGGCGCCGTTACGGCTCCTGTCACAGGACTGCACTTCAGCCGTGAACTCTTGAAGCGCATGGAAATCAAGGGCGTGAACTTCGCCTTCATCACACTGCACTGCGGATTAGGTAACTTCAGCCAGATTGAAGTAGAGGACTTGACAAAGCACAAGATGGACTCGGAACAGATGTTTGTCAATGCGGAAGCTTGCAAGGTAGTGAACGAGTCTAAGCGTACCGGACACAAGGTCTGCGCCGTTGGCACCAGCGTGGTCAAGGCCACAGAAACTGCGGTGGGCACAGACGGTATGCTCAAGGAGTATGAGGGATGGACCAATAAGTTCATTTTCCCGCCGTATGACTTTGGCATGTCCGATTGCATGATAGGCAACTTCTATCATCCCATGTCTACCTTGATAATGAACGAGGCAGCCTTTGGCGGCTACGAACTGATTATGGAGGCCTATCGCCTTGCCGTGGAAAACGGCTTCAAGTTCGGATGTTATGGTGATGCCATGCTTATCCTTGACGATTAATGGCAAAGCATGTCGTTTATCTCGCCCTTGGATCCAATCTGGGCGACAGACATGGTAACCTCCGCCATGCCGTGGACGAAATAGAGAAGCTGATTGGCACAGTACTGCGCCAATCAGCTTTTTACGAAACAGAACCATGGGGCTTTGTTTCCGACAATGTCTTCACCAATGCGGCTGTGTGTGTGGAAACGACGCTCACTCCTCGCCAACTTCTTGAGACTACCCAGAGTATAGAGCGATGCATGGGGCGTAAGGTGAAATCGACTGACGGACACTACCATGACCGCATCATAGACATCGACATCCTTTTGTATGATGATGTGCATATGGATGAACCAGACCTCAAAATTCCACATCCGCTGATGCATGAACGTCCCTTTGTGATGGAGCCGTTGCGGGAAATCATGCCGTAGGGAAACGGAGAGGATGTGTTTACATTGCCAGGACTGCACTATATTGCTCTTTGTTGCATGTCCTGGGCAGAATGAAAACAATAATACAAACAACAGATGGGAATAGAAAAAGGACTTTTCAACCGTACTCGCCTTCTTGTGGGCGATGATATGATGGAACTGATAAGCCGGCAACGTGTCATCATTTTCGGTGTTGGTGGTGTGGGAAGCTGGTGTGCCGAGAGTCTTGTGCGCTCGGGCATAGGTCATCTCACCATTGTCGACTCTGACCGGGTGTGCATGACCAATGTGAACAGACAACTTCAAGCCACCTCCAAGACTGTAGGTAAGGTTAAGGTGGATGTGCTGAGAGAAAGATTGCTCGAAATCAACCCTACTTGCGATGTGGTGGCGCTCCAGAAAATATACAGTGAGGACACTGCCCCGGAATTCAATCTCGATGATTATGACTACGTGATTGACTGCATTGACTCGCTCAAGGACAAGGTCCTTCTTATCCAGCGAGCCACCAGTAGCCGTGCCACTTTCTTCTCGTCTATGGGTGCTGCCCTCAAGATGGATCCCACGAAAATACAGGTGGCTGAGTTCTGGAAAGTGCGTGGCTGCCCGCTTGGCGCTGCTCTGCGCAAGCGTTTCAAGCGAATGAAAGTCCGTCCGGCACACAAGTTCCAGTGCGTCTACAGCGAGGAAGTACTCGAGAACCGGGGCGAAAACCACACCTGTGGCACTTCTGCCTGCATGTGTCCTAAAGCCGAGGTCAGTCCTGGCGATCCCTCACTGGTGAACCACGAGTGGTGTAGTTCCAAGGCACAAATCAATGGCACCATGGCCCATATCACGGCTATCTTCGGTTTTACCATTGCCGGACTGGTCATGAACCATCTTTATCACTCTGCTGGACAGAACGGAAAGTAAGCGTTCCTGTCGTCGAGTTTGCGACTTTATGGATGTGCTGAAAACAGAAAGGGGATGACTCTGCACACACACTTATGGTGAGCAGGGTCATCCCCTTGTCTTTATGGTTGTCCCATTATCAGAACGCCTCGCGGTATTTGCTTTCGTCCTTGTCTTCGAGCATGCTCAGGTACGACTGGTATCGGCTGGCAGCTATGTAGTGCTCTTCAACGGCCTTGAGCACGGCACATCCAGGTTCGTGCGTATGGGTGCAATTGCTGAAGCGGCAGTCTTGTGCAAAGTGGAATATGTCGCGGAAGTAGCTGGTGAGTTCGCCAGGTTCCATGTCGAATGTACCAAAGCCCTTGATGCCAGGAGAGTCAATAGCCCATCCTCCGTCAGGAAGACGAAGCATTTCACTGAAAGTGGTAGTGTGCATGCCTGTGTTGTGGGCGTCGCTGATTTCCGCTGTGCGGAGTTCTACACCAGGAATGAGGCGGTTGAGCAATGTTGACTTTCCCACACCGCTATTGCCACTGAACAGTGTGGTCTTTCCTTTAAGCAATGCTCGCAGTTCATCAATGCCATCGCCTGTGGCGGCGGAGACTTCGCGGCATGTATATCCAATGCTTTCGTATAACTCGATGACCATCTGTTGATAGTGACGCTCCTCAGGGCTGAGGATGTCGCACTTGTTGAACACGAGCGTCACGGGTATGCGGTAAGCCTCTGCTGAGGCAAGGAATCTGTCGATGAAGGTTGTGCTGGTCTGTGGCCGGTTGACGGTGACCACCAGACAAGCCATGTCTATATTGGCGGCTATGATATGACTCTGCTTGGAGAGGTTGGGCGACTTGCGGATGATGTAGTTTCGCCGTTCTTCAATAGCCGTAATAAAGGCAGTGCCTTCCTGGTTGGGCACAATCTCCACCCGGTCGCCCACAGCCACCGGGTTGGTGCTGCGGATGCCCTTGAGGCGGAAGTTTCCTTTTATTTTGCTGTCCACCTGCTGTCCCTCGTCGGTGAGTACGGTGTACCAGCTACCGGTGTTCTTGATGACTATTCCCTTCACTCGGACGTTCTCCTTATTTTATACAGTCATGATTTCCTTGTTCTTGGCTTCGAGCAAGTCGTCAATCTTCTTGATGTACTTGTCGTGCAACTTCTGGAGCTTTTCTTCGGCATCCTTCTCGTTGTCTTCCGAGAGTCCGTCCTTGATGGCCTTCTTGAACTTGTCTTTCATGTCGGCGCGCACGTTGCGCACTTCTATCTTCGACTTCTCTCCAATCTTGTTGCATTGCTTGGCCAGTTCGCGGCGACGTTCTTCCGTAGGCTGCGGTATGGCAAGGCGGATAATTTCGCCGTTGTTTTCTGGCGTAATGCCCACATCAGAGTCCATGATGGCTTTCTCGATATCCTTGATGGCCTTCTTGTCCCAGGGGCGGATGGCGATGGTGCGTGCGTCGGGCACAGACACGTTGGCCACCTGGTTGAGGGGCACCATGGAGCCGTAGGAATTCACTCTCACGCCATCGAGGATGGCGGCGTTGGCACGTCCGGCACGCACACGTGCCAGCTGTTCCTCGAGATAGAGAGCTGCCATTTCCATGCGCTCTTCACTCTCTTGCAATGCTTCTTTGATGTCAATCATATTATTGTTTTTTGTGTTTCGTATGTTTGCAAATGTAGGAATTAAATCCCACATACGCAAAACTATTGGCTCGTTTTTAAGCTTTTTCTGTTTCGATGCGGTGGAGTTCGCTGTCCACGAGATTGGTCAGGTCCACAAATTCTGCCACGGAGAGCTGTTCAGGACGGCGGGTCATCACCTCGTTGGTGAAGAACTCCGGCGCCACGGGCAGTCCGGCAAATACCTGGCGGAGACTCACGCGGAGCATCTTGCGTCGCTGGTTGAACACGGTCTTCACCACACGCTTGAAGAGCCGCTCGTCGCATCCCAGGTCGGTCACTTGGTTGCGCGTCATGCGGATGACGGCACTCTTTACCTTGGGCGGTGGGTTGAACACGTTCTCGTCGACAGTGAAGAGATATTCCACGTCGTACCACGCCTGGATGAGTACGCTAAGTATGCCGTAGGCCTTGTTGCCTGGCGCCGATGCCATGCGTAGTGCCACCTCGCGTTGTATCATGCCTGTGCAGCAGGGAATGAGTTCCTTGTTGTCGAGCATCTTGAAAAATATCTGTGATGAGATGTCGTAGGGATAGTTGCCTGTGAGCACAAACTGGCGCCCTCCGAACACCTTGGTGAGGTCCATGCGGAGGAAATCTTCGCCGAGTATGTTCTCTCTCAATCGGGGAAAGTGCTCGTTGAGATATTCCACCGACTCTGTGTCGATCTCCACCACCTTGAAGTCGCGTTCCTTAGGCACGATGTATTGTGTGAGCACGCCCATGCCTGGACCCACCTCGAGCACGGGAATGTCTGGACAGGCATCCACGGTGTCGGCTATGCGGCGGGCTATGCCGAGGTCGGTCAGAAAGTGCTGGCCGAGGTTCTTCTTGGGTCTAACTTGTTTCATGTATCTTGTTGTTATGGTTGCAAATTTACTAAAATAATGCATATTATGCAACCGCAAGTGAAGGAAAGTGCTTTTTTCTTCTGTCCTTCCTTCTCCCACCACGGCATTTCTGTTGTGCAAGGCTGCGTCACGGAATAAAAATAAATTGGAATTATTTTGTTCTTCTGCCGATTTGCACTACCTTTGCGCTGAAATGGAATTGAGAACTAAGGCTAACACTATCATCAAGATTGCGCTACCCCTGTTGCTGGGCGGTGCCATACTCTATTGGATGTACAGGGATTTCGACTTCAGCCGGATCAGCGACGTGATGCTCCATCGGATGAACTGGACTTGGATGCTCTTGTCGTTTCCTTTCGGCATACTGGCGCAGGCTCTGCGCGGATGGCGGTGGCGGCAAACACTCGAGCCGTTGGGCGAAAGGCCTCGCTCGGCTGTGAGTGTCTATGCCATTTTCGTGTCTTATGCAACCAGCCTTGTGGTGCCCCGCATAGGCGAGTTCGCGCGGTGTGGAGTGCTCAAGCGTTATGACGGCGTCTCTTTCCCCAAGTCGCTGGGCACTGTGGTTACGGAACGTGCCATCGACTCACTCTTGGTGCTCGTCGTGACCTTTGCCACGCTGCTGTGGCAACTTCGCGTGTTCACCACCTTTTTCACCCGCACAGGCACTACGCTCGATTCCGTGCTGGGCCGTTTCTCGCCGGCAGGTTGGGCGGTCACCGGTTTATGTGCCGTAGCCGCCGTCGTGCTGCTCCACTTGTTGCTGCGCCGACTTGCTTTCTATAATAAGGTGAAAGCTACTATTGGTGGTGTGTGGCAAGGGGTGGTGTCGCTGCGTGGCGTGAAGAATGTGCCGCTTTTTATCCTCTTCACGCTCGGCATCTGGGTGTGCTATTTCCTTCACTATTACCTCACCTTTTTCTGCTTTGGCTTCACTTCCGGCCTGGGCATCAGCTGTGCCATGGTCACCTTTGTGGTGGGCAGTATGGCTGTGGTCGTGCCTACTCCCAATGGGGCAGGCCCCTGGCATTTTGCGGTGAAGACTATGCTCATTCTCTATGGCGTGGCCGAGAGTGATGCCCTCTTCTTTGTGCTGATAGTCCATACGGTGCAGACCATGCTTGTCGTGTTGCTCGGCATGTGGGGATGGGGTGCTCTCAACTTTTTGCAAAGGAAACATTCAACAACTTTAAAACAATAATGACTATGAACGAAATCGAGAATTTGAACCCGTCGTGCATCTGGAAGAACTTCTATGCACTGACACAGGTGCCAAGACCTTCGGGCCATTTGGACAAGATACAGCAGTTTCTGCTTGACTTCGCCGCCAAGGTGGGCGTGGAAGCCTTCAAGGACCCGGCAGGAAATATCGTGATGCGCAAGCCCGCAACGCCGGGCATGGAAAACCGCAAGACGGTGCTTCTCCAGGCGCACATGGACATGGTGCCGCAGAAAACTCCCGACAGCAAGCACAACTTTGAGACTGACCCTATTGAACCGTGGATTGACGGCGAGTGGGTGAAGGCCAAGGGTACTACGCTTGGTGCCGACGACGGACTGGGTGTGGCCATCATCATGGCTGTGATGGAGGCTTCCGACCTGAAGCATGGACCCGTTGAGGCGCTCGTCACTGCCGATGAGGAAACAGGCATGTTCGGTGCCAACGACCTGCCCGAAGACGAACTCCATAGCGACATCCTGCTCAATCTTGACTCTGAAACTTGGGGCAAGTTTGTCATCGGAAGTGCCGGCGGCATTGACGTGACTGCCGAACTCGATTATAAGGAGACGGAGACTGATGCTGACGATACGGCCGTGAAGGTAACCCTCAAGGGACTGCGTGGCGGACACTCCGGGCTGGAAATACACGAGGGACGTGGCAATGCCAACAAACTCATGGTGCGCTTCGTCAGAGAGGCCATTGCCAAGTGTGAGGCTCGTCTGGCCTCTTGGCATGGAGGAAACATGCGCAATGCCATCCCGTTCAAGGCGGAAGTGGTGCTCACACTGCCTAAAGAGAACGTGGAGGCGCTCCGCGATATGGTGGACGAATGGAAGGAAACCTTCACCGAGGAATACCGCGGCATTGAGAGCGGCATTGAGTTCTTTGCCGAGGAAACCGCTGCGCCCAAGACAGAAGTGCCTGTGGAAATCCAGGACAACCTGGTGAATGCCATCTATGCTTGCCATGACGGCGTGGTACGTTTCATTCCGGCCTATCCTGAAGTGGTGGAGACTTCTTCAAATCTCGCCATTATCGACATAGAGGGAGGTAAGGCCACCGTGCAGATACTGGCACGAAGCAGCAACGAAGGCATGAAAGAATATGTGTCGACCATGCTTGAGAGTTGTTTCAGTATGGCTGGCATGAAGGTGACCTTCAGTGGCAGCTATGGCGGTTGGGACCCCAATCCGGACAGCGAGATTCTCAATCTGTTGCTCCGCATCTACAAGGAACAGAACGGTACGGATGCAACCGTACAGGCTGACCATGCCGGTCTGGAGTGTTCTGTCATCCTGGGCAAGTATCCCGGCATGGACGTGGTTTCACTCGGTCCTACACTGCGTTCACCCCACACCACGACAGAGCGCGCACTCATTGAGTCGGTTGCCCCGTTCTGGGAACTGATGAAGACCACATTGGAAGAAATCCCCGTCAAGTAGGAAACTTCTTCCACAGATATAATAACCAAAGGCGTCGCCTTTCTCCTGCAAGGGAAAAGGGCGTCGCCTTTTTCGTATGTTCCGGCGAGAATTGTCGTCGTGTTGGACAGTACGGACGATGGACTTGGGAAGACAGTGGAAACGGACGGCCTGTAGCCACTCTTCCAGGCTGAACAACCCTACTGCCGGCGAATGTTAAAAGAAATGCCCAAACTTCGTCTCTCGTTTGGGGCACTCGATGCCCAGTGCCTGAGACCGCTCCTTAACTACCCGTTAACCGCATGCTACTCGCACACTACGGGTGCTTTACCATGCGCATGGATATTAAGTGACGGAGAAGAGGCTTGGCATGAATGGCAGAGGGCATTGACGCAGTTGTAACAACTGCAGTTGGAGTTGAACGATGCCCTCCATGCGGCCACTCAAGGAGGAAAGGCTCACGTGGCAGGAGAGAGCAGAACAGGCAGGAAGCAGAAACAAGTGATACGAAAAGGTGAAAAAAACGGGCAGCGGTCTTTCCGTTTCGGAAATATTTCGTATCTTTGCACACCATTTTTCAACAATAACAAAATTATGGACGACTATCACGCGGAAAATAAGAACCTGTAGGTAGAGTAGGGCTGGGCGTACAAACCATGCGGCTGCATCCTCTGCCTATCTAATCACGGAGGATCAACAACTGCAATGAAAACATTCTGGAACATCAACGACAACCTGACAGCCATCAACGAATGGCAGCCCAACTGCTGGATACAAGTAACCTGTCCAACTGAAGAAGACCAGCAAATGCTGGAAGACCAATTCCACATTCCCGATTATTTCCTTTCCGACATCAGCGATACCGACGAGCGTGCCCGCTATGAGT
>CAJKDU010000036.1 GCA_905198745.1 uncultured Prevotella sp.
GCAAGACCTGGGAGACAGTGGGCAACCTGAAGTACAGCAAGACCCAGCGTCTGTTCAAGAAGAGCCGTTTCCACTTGAACGAGTCAGCCCCTGTATACCTCCGCGTGCGTCAGGTGAGCGGTGGTTCTAAGGGCCAGCTCTACGACATCTACGTGATCAGCACCGAAGGCACCAGCACCGCCATCTCCAACGTGAAGGCAGAGAAGGCAGACGCAGCCAAGGTAGGCAAGTTCGTGAAGAACGGCCGCATCTACATCCAGAAGGGCGATGCCCTCTACAATGTAGCCGGCGCACAGGTGAAGTAAAAAGACAAATAAACCTCTATAAGTCGGGGATGCCACGCACAGGATGTGGCATCCCCGATTTGCCTAATATGCTTTATGGACAACTTGTTATGGTCACCAATCTTGTATCTCCGCGCCAATAACATTTGAAGCTATTAAGCATTAGGAGAAGAAAAATTGAAAAAAAACATCAAAAGATTTGGCAGTATGGGGAAAAATCAGTACCTTTGCACCGCATTTAAGACCTGTTTGCAGTAAGTTCTCGAAAAGAACAACCGGAAAGGAAGTTTGGGTGAGTGGCTGAAACCAGTAGTTTGCTAAACTGCCGTACGGGTAACCGTACCGGGGGTTCGAATCCCCCAGCTTCCGCAAATAGATGCACAAAGCCATGGTGGATTCATCTAATGGTTAGGATACAAGATTCTCAATCTTGGCATAGGGGTTCGATTCCCCTATCCACTACAAGAAGACAATTCAGATTACTGAGTTGTCTTCTTTTGTATCTGGTAGTTTGTAGAAAATAAAAAAGGACGACATGATCACTCATGCCGGCCTTCTAAGATTTTAACGGATGTTGGTATGAACCAAAGTGATAACACTTAATAAAGCCATCGCCATGACTCCAACCAGCATCGCGGTTGTTTCAAAATCTAATAACATAATCTTTACCTTAAATCTATCAAACTACTAACCTAATGAAAAAACGTTGTATTCTCACGAACACGTTGCAAAGATAGTTATTGTGCTCGTGCACACCAAATGTTTTAAACATTTTTCTCTAATGTTAGCTATTTATTTGATTTTGTTTGGTGAGAACTGCATGCAGGATGGGAAAAGCCGGAGAGAGCAAGATTTATTGGCGGATTGCTTGCATATTCCAAAATGAATTGTTGTTTTGCAGAATAATAGAAACCAATTATTAAGGAGGACCTTTATGGGACCATATTACGAAAAGTACATACGTTTCGATTGGGCAATGAAACGCCTGCTCCGTAACAAGACGAACCATGCAGTGCTCGAAGGACTGCTGTATTCACTGATAGGCAGAAAGATAACCATTAAGCACTTTCTGGAAAGCGAAGGCAACCAGGAGGATTCGCTCGACAAGTTCAACCGTGTGGACATGTTGGCGGAAGACGAGGACGGTGAACTGATAATAGTGGAAATACAGAACAATCACGAGATTACCTATTTCCACCGGATGCTCTATGGCGTGTCTAAAGCCATTACCGTATATATAGGGCAAGGCGATTCCTATGACAGGGTTCGAAAGATTTATTCCATCAATATAGTCTATTTTGAATTGGGACAAGGCAAGGATTATGTTTACCATGGACGGACGGTGTTCAGAGGTCTGCACCAACCGCATGACTTGCTGAAACTTTCGGCCAGGCAAAGCGAAAAGTTCTTGGGCATCAAAGAGCCTGACAAGGACAAACGCAAGGATGCCGGTGAATTGTTTCCGGAGTATTATATCTTACGGGTGAACGATTTCGACAAGATTGCCACGACTCCCCTTGACGAATGGATAGAGTTTTTGAAGACAGGCAAGATAGATGATAAAACCAAAGTGGCAGGCCTTACCGAGGCCCGTGAACAACTTAGGGTTGATTCTTTGCCCGACAAGGACCGTCGTGCATACGAGCGCTATATGGAATCAGTGAGACATATGCGCAGTCTATTCGATACTAGTCATGAGGACGGTTATGATGAAGGCCGTGCAGAGGGTCTTGAAGCTGGCCGCGCAGAACGAGCTTTGGAAATAGTTAGGAAGTTGAAGGCGTTAGGCATGCCAGACAATCTGATTATGCAGACAACAGGTCTGCAGGCATCAGATATTCAGAATCTATAACATAAGTTTTATTGTAGATAGAGGTTTCTTGTTTCGGGATTTGTTCCGGCTCGGAATCACTATTGTTTTTTGTTTCCATTCTCAGGCTTGTATGTTCGTATCGTTGTCCGAAACTACTTATAAACTAATATAATCGGCAACTTACAGAAGAAAAACTTTGCCGGTAGAAAAGTTTTCTGTACTTTTGCAGTGTAATAGGTATTATATTGTTATTAAGAATGAGACATCAACACATTGCATGGATGCTATTAATTGTATCCATGGCCTGCACAGTCAAAGCAGAATCAACAGAAAAATTTGTACCGTTCAGGTATGGTAACATGGATAATTGGGTAGTGAGAAACATCAAGGAGTCGGCGATTATCGGCGGTAAGACTAAGACTCTTTATGAGATAGCTCCCAATCATACTATCAACGCAAACACCCCTTACACCAATATGGGAGGTTCCCCTTGGGGTACGTCCAATGTGCTGGCCAAGGTGGCCGGCATCACTAAGACCAACACGTCTGTGTATCGTGACCGCCACGGCTCCGGCTATTGTGCCAAGATGGAAACCCATTTGGAAAGTTGCAAGGTGCTTGGCTTGGTAAACATCAAGGTGCTTGCTGCCGGATCTATCTTCCTGGGTGACATGAAGGAGCCCATTACCGGTACCAAAGACGGACCGAAGGCACTCAATTTCGGCATTCCTTTTACACAGCGCCCCAAGGCTCTCCAATTTGACTATAAGGTTAAGGTGAGCGGGGCAGCCAATCGTATCAAGGAAACTGGCTTCAGCAAAGTATCCACTGTTCCCGGCAAAGACTATTGTGTGGCACTGCTTATCTTGCAACATCGCACGGAAGACGCCAAGGGCAACATTACCGCCAAGCGGGTCGGCACGATGGTGGCACGTTTCGGTACATCTACCAATGGATGGATAGAAGATGCCAAGTTCCCTATCCTCTATGGTGATATTCGCCGCAACTCCCATTACAATGTCTCGTCGATGGGACTGCGCAGTTGTGACTATGCGCGCAACAAGAAAGGCAAGAATGTGCTGGTGAAAGAAGTGGGGTGGGCATCGGCCAATGAGGCACCCACTCATCTCATCGTGCAGTTCTCTTCAAGTCATGGCGGAGCCTATATCGGAAGCCTTGGCAACACCTTCTGGGTGGACAACGTGGGATTAGTCTATTAAGATATATATAAATGTGTAAAGTCTTTCTCGCCATATTGTTGTTGCTTGCACTTGCTTGCCCGGCAAGTGCCGACGGCATGTCGACAATTCTTGAAGTGGCCGACCAAGCGGGCACGACCAATGATTCCGTCGCTATTCCAGTTAAGCGGAACCTTGTCAGCCGTTTCCTTGCCTACTTCAACGATGCCAACAAGAACAAGAAGCACCGTCGTTTCGACTTCAGTGTCATTGGTGGTCCGCATTATAGTACGGACACCAAGTTTGGCATTGGCTTGGTGGCGGCAGGACTCTACCATTCCGACACGCTCGACACGGCTCTGCCGCCAAGCAATGTTTCCATATTCAGCGACTTCTCGTCGGTGGGATTCTGGTTGCTTGGCATACGGGGCACCCACATTTTCCCGTACGACCGCTACCGCCTGTCCTACACCACCTACTTCTATTCCTTCCCGGCAGACTTCTGGGGAATAGGTTATGAGAGGGGCAATGACGATACTAACAAAATCAAGATGAAGCGGTGGCAGATGCGTGGCAAGGTGGATTTCTTGTGGCAGTTGACAGACGGATTGTTTTTGGGGCCCACTTTGGCCTACGATTTCGTCAGGGGAAAGAACATCAACCGTCCGGAATTGCTTAACGGCCAGGACCGCACGACCCACAATCTGGGCATAGGCGTGACCATCGGCTATGACACCCGCGATGTGATGACCAATCCCCACAAGGGCGTGTATCTGAGTCTCTCCCAGTCGTTCCGTCCCAAGTTTTTAGGCAACAAGTATGCTTTTGCCACTACGGAGCTGCAACTCGACGGCTACCAACGACTCTGGCGAGGAGCTATTCTGGCGGGAGACTTCCGCACGGCGTTCAACTTCGGCAACCCCTCATGGTCCATGATGGCCCTGTTGGGCAACTCCTATTCCATGCGTGGCTATTACGAAGGACGCTACCGCGACAAGCACAAAATGGAAATACAAGCCGAACTGCGACAGCATGTGTGGAAACGCAACAGCCTTACTGCCTGGGTAGGAGCCGGAACCGTGTTCGACAAGTTCAGCCATCTTTACTTCCGCCACCTGCTGCCCAATTATGGAGTAGGCTACCGGTGGGAGTTCAAGAAAGACGTGAATGTGCGTCTTGACTATGGCTTCGGTAAGGCAGGACAATCGGGATTTATGTTTAACATCAACGAAGCATTTTAAAAATACAATCATATAAGATGATAAGTTTATACACGGTGAAACAGTTCGTCACCGCCCCCAAGACACTTTTTTTTCTTACTTTTGTCACGCTCCTTGTGCCTAATGTGGCGCTCTGCCTGACTGAGCATCTCTCGGTGCTTGCCAGCATGGTCAACGTGCTGTTGCCCTTGGGCGTTTATTGGCTATTGATGACACTCTCCGGCAAGCCGGGCAAGATGACCTGGATATTGTTCCCGCTCATCTTTTTTGCAGCCTTCCAGATAGTGCTCCTCTATCTCTTTGGCCGTGGGGTGATAGCAGTAGACATGTTTCTCAATCTGGCCACCACCAATCCCACAGAAGCGGGCGAACTGCTCGACAATCTGCTGCCCGGCGTGGTGAGCGTGTTCGTGCTCTATCTGCCTGTGCTGATACTGGGTGTCCTGTCGATTCTGAACAAGAAACGCCTTTCATCCGCGTTCCTCCGTCGTCAGCGTCGCTACAGTCTTGTGGCCTTGACCCTTGGTGCGGTGCTTGCCGTCGTGTGCAAACTGGGTAATCGCGACTACAAGTTTTCCGACCAACTCTTTCCCGCCAACGTGTGCTACAACCTGTGGCTTGCCATAGAACGGACGGGCAAGACCAACGGCTATGAGACTACGGCAGCCCGTTTCCGCTACTATGCCCATTCCATTCACACCACCGACAGTGCGGAAGTCTACGTGCTGGTCATTGGCGAGACGGCGCGTGCAGAAGAGTTCGGCATCTACGGCTATCGGCGCAATACCACCCCTTTGCTCGCCAAGACCGATGGCCTGACCGTATTCACCCATGTGCTTACCCAGTCGAACACCACTCACAAGAGCGTGCCCATGCTACTCTCGCTTGCTACTGCCGAAGACTACGACTGCATCTACTGGACACGTGGTGTCATCAGTGCTTTCCGCGAGGCAGGATTCCACACCACATTCCTTTCCAACCAACGTCCCAACCACTCGTTTATCGACATCTTTGGCAAAGAAGCTGACGACTGCCGCTTTATCAAGGAGTCGCTTCCCGAGGACAGCAATGTGCTCGACATGTCGTTGCTCGCCATGTTGAAAGACGTGCTGAAGCAGAGACACAACAAGCAACTTGTGGTGCTCCACACCTACGGCTCGCATTTCAACTATCGTGAACGCTATCCGCAAACGGATGCCTACTGGAAGCCGGAGTCTGATGCCAGCGCCCAATACAGCAACCGTCGGCAGTTGCTCAATGCCTACGACAACACGATTCGCTATACCGACCGCTTGCTCTCAGGCATTATCCGTGCCATAGCCGACAAGCACTGCACGGCAGCGTTGCTTTATACTTCCGACCACGGAGAGAACATCTTCGATGATGAACGACAGTTATTCCTCCATGCCTCTCCCGTTCCTTCATGCCATGAACTGTGGGTGCCGTTCATCACCTGGACTTCCCGAGCGTATGCAGCCAAGCATCCCGACATGGTGCGTGCGCTTCATGCCAACCGCACCCAGCCAGTGCAAAGCAGTGTCTCGACCATTCACACCTTGCTCCAAATGGCAGGTATAGCCACACCTTGCCTGCAAAAGGACAAGTCTTTGGCATCGCCAGACTATCATTGTGGCAAGCGTCACTATCTCAACGACCACAATCAGCCTTTGCCGCTCGGCAAGACAGGCATGACGGGTCTCGACTTCAGGTATCTGCATCAATGGGGAGTGACCAATTTGGATTAAGCAGGATTAAAGATGCCTGACACGTTGGCGGCATGAACGGACAGAAGTATTTATTCTTGCCGATGAAAGACAACTTCCGTTTTTTTGCATTAACTTTGCAGCCGAAAAGGAGAACAAGACAATGGAAAACAAATATCAGACCCAGTTTCCTCTACTGATGGAGGGCAAAAAGATTATGTATGTGCATGGATTCGGTTCCTCAGCTCAGTCGGGCACGGTGAAACTGCTCCGCCAGCTGATGCCCAATGCCACTGTTGTGGCCAAGGACCTGCCCATTCACCCTGAAGAAGCCATGGCATTACTTCGCCAGCTCTGCCAGACAGAGCAGCCCGATCTGATTATCGGCTCGTCCATGGGTGCCATGTACACGGAGATGCTCTATGGCTATGACCGCATTCTTGTCAATCCTGCCTTCCAAATGGGCGACACTATGATGAAACACGACATGCTGGGCAAGCAGACCTTTCTGAATCCGCGTGAAGACGGCGTGCAGGACTTCATCGTCACCAAATCGACCGTTAAAGAATATAAGGAAATAACAGAACAGTGCTTTTCCGGGGTGAACGACGACGAGCGCCGGCGTGTGTTCGGCCTGTTCGGCGACAAGGATCCACTGGTCAACACTTTCGACCTCTTCCGTCAGCACTATCCTCAAGCCATGCATTTCCATGGAGAGCACCAACTGATAGACTCCGTAGCCATTCACTATCTCACTCCCGTCATCCGCTGGATTGACGACCGGCAGGAAGGCCGCGAACGTCCGGTGGTCTACATCACCCTTGAAGCCTTGAAAGACAGCTATGGCAAGCCGCGCGCCAGCATGCACAAGGCGTTTGAGAACATTATCCAGAACTACAACATCTATATCCTCGCACCGGCTCCTACCAACGACCATCAGAGCATCACCGATGCGCAAGCCTGGTGTGAGGAATACCTGAGCACACCAGCCCACGACCACCTGATGTTCACCAATGCGCTCAATCTCATTTATGGCGACTACCTCATTACCACCCAAGGTGCAGACAAGGACCAGTTCATGGGCACGACCATTGAGATTGGCAGCGACGAATTCAAGACCTGGGAGGAAATCATCGTCTTCTTCGACCGGTTGGGCGGTCAGTAGTGGGCAGGCCCTTGGCTTTCGGCGGTGGCTCCTTATGTTCCGAGCATCCCTTCCAGTCGCTCTATTGCCAAAGGCATGTCGTGGGCGAACGACAGGTGGTCGAGCAGAAATTGCGGGTTGCCGTTGGCCAGTTGTTCATAGAGTTCCTGGTTCATACCTTCCACGTATTGGGCAATGGCATACTCAATGTCGTCCTGTTGACTCGGAATGGTGGAGTGCTCATACACCCTCCATTTCTGGTGAAAGAAGCAATAAGCAGCTTCGATGCTGTCTTGGGTAATCATGCAAGCTAATGATAATGGTGAAAAAGACGGCTGTGTCATGATGCAGAAAGCGAAGGACTCTTTGTTGAGGCCTCCGCTTTCTGCATGTACTCCCACCGGGAATCGAACCCGGATCAAAGGTTTAGGAAACCTACGTTCTATCCATTGAACTATAGGAGCAGCTGGAATAGAATAGTGCAAAGTTAGTGGAAAAACGCCAAATCACAAAATTATCCTCTCATTATCTTTCCCGATTGGTGAAAAAGCATTACTTTTGCACCTATTATTTAATACAGAGAAATGAACGAACAGAAGAATCCTGTCAACGGATTAATTTATGGCGTAGACGAACGTCCGCCCCTTCGTGATTCGGTTTTTGCCGCCTTCCAACATTTGCTTGCCATCTTTGTGGCAATCATCACTCCACCTCTCATCATTGCCAAGGCACTTGGCCTTGACCTGTCGCTGACTGGTTTTCTTGTGTCCATGTCGTTGTTCGCTTCGGGCATTGCCACCTTTATCCAGTGCCACCGGCTGGGCCGTGTGGGCTGCGGCATGCTCTGCGTGCAGGGCACCAGTTTCTCTTTCATCGGTCCCTTGATTTCCATCGGTATGGTGGGCGGGCTGCCTCTTGTCTTCGGAGCCTGCATGGTAGCAGCTCCCGTCGAGATTATCGTGAGTTGTACGTTCCGCTATCTGCGCAAGGTCATCACTCCGCTTGTGAGCGGCATTGTGGTGATGCTCATCGGTCTGACCCTAATCAAGGCGGGCGTTACGGCGTGCGGCGGTGGCGACGCTGCGGCTCCCGACTTCGGTTCGCCGCAGAACCTCCTGGTGGCAGGCGTGGTGCTGGCGAGCGTCATCTTCTTTAACAACATCGGCAACAAATACCTGCGCATGAGCAGCATCTTCCTGGGCGTGGTCATCGGCTACATTCTTGCCTTCTGCCTGGGCATGGTAGACTTCTCGCAGGTGGACGCCTCGATGTTCAAGTCGTTCAATGTGCCCATGCCGTTCAAGTATGGGTTCAATGTCAACGTGTCTTCGGTCATCGCCGTGGGCATTGTCTATCTCGTCACAGCCATTGAGGCTACGGGCGACGTGACCGCCAACTCCATGATTAGCGGTCTGCCCGTGAAGGGCCCCGACTACATACGCCGCGTTTCGGGAGGCGTGATGGCCGACGGCATCAACTCGTTCATTGCCGGCGTGTTCAGCTCTTTCCCCAACTCAATCTTTGCCCAGAACAACGGCATCATCCAGCTCACCGGTGTGGCATCGCGCCATGTGGGCTACTTCATAGCCGTGATGCTCATTCTGCTCGGTCTGTTTCCCGTGGTCGGCATCGCCTTCTCGCTGATGCCGTCGCCCGTGCTGGGCGGTGCCACGCTGCTCATGTTCGGCACGGTGGCTGCTGCCGGTGTGCGCATTGTGGCTTCGCAGCAACTGGGACGCAAGTCGGTGCTCATTCTGGCGTCGAGCCTTGCCTTCGGCATGGGCGTGGAGCTGATGCCCGACGTGCTGCGGCAGATGCCCGACAGCGTGCGCACTGTCTTCTCGAGCGGCATCACCACGGGTGGCTTGGTGGCCATTCTACTCAACATTGCCCTCAACATTAAGGAACTGAAACCCAATAAATAACCGACATATTATGGATATATTGAAACAGCGTATCATGCAGGACGGCAAGTGCTATCCCGGCGGAATACTCAAGGTGGACAGCTTTATCAACCACCAGATGGACCCTAACCTGATGATGGAACTGTCGAAGGAGTTTGTCAGCATCTTCGGCCATCTGCCCATCAACAAGATTATCACGATTGAGGCAAGCGGCATTGCTCCCGCCATACTGGTGGGCTACCTGATGCAGCTCCCCGTGGTGTTCATCAAGAAAAAGCAGCCCAAGACCATGGACAACATGCTCACTTCGGTGGTTCACTCCTTCACCAAGGACCGCGACTACACGGTGTGCATCAGCAACAGTTTCCTTACAGCCGACGACCACGTGCTCTTCATCGACGACTTTCTGGCCAACGGCAATGCCTCCAAGGGCGTGATGGACCTCTGCCGACAGGCGGGTGCCACCATCGAGGCGATGGGCTTCATCATCGAGAAGGCTTTCCAGCACGGAGGCGACTTCCTCCGCCAGAACGGCATACGCTACGAGGCGCTTGCCACGGTGGAGAGTCTGGATGACTGCAAGATTGTGCTCAGATAAGCATAGCGTTTTGGGATAATATATTAAGGGAAGTCTGCCGCAGACATAAAGGTCTGCCGGCAGACTTTCTGCGTTGATGCGTAAACGATTACGGCAAATATAGGATAAAAAATGTTCCAAATCTTTTGTGCTAATTGAAATAATTACTACTTTTGCAGCCCGAAGAAACCTATCTGTAAAAAAAAAGGTATTCAGATGACAAAAATTGACTAATAAAGATATACAATATATTTTTAGTTAAAAAACTTTAGCTATGAAGAAATCTTTAATCAAGGCAGCATGGGTAGCACTTGCCCTCCTGTCTGTCCCTCATGTGTCTTGGGGACAAAGTAGAGCAGTCGGTACGGAAACCTGGACGGTGACTGCCAACACAGCCATTAAGGCTGATGCTGAACACGAGTATTATGCCAGTGCAAACATTGCCGTGCTGTTTGGCGGCAACAACAAATGGGAAGCTGCCGTACAGCGCTTGAAGGCTCAGGGTGACAACACCTACTACATCCGCTCGCAAAAAAGCCCTTACCGCACAGAAGACAAAAATAAACTTAATATGAACTGTATGCCTGATGCGGGAAACTACTTCCATTGCGCTTCTTCGTGGGGGGAAACTTTAAACTGAAGTTCGCTTATTCTTCCAAGACTGACCCACGTAAAATGTATGCTGTTTACGAAGACAATAACAGCAATAAAAAATATGCAGAAAACGCTTCTGCTACTGTTGGAGGAATCACATACACACCTAATATTGAAAATACTGCGGGTGCCGAAGACAATTATATTTTACTCCCTGCTACCGGAACTACAACAGACAAAAAGGCTGTTATCAAGTCTGGCGAATTGACTTTCACCGCCAAGGCAGGTGAAGATTACTACCTGTGGATTAATAATACTGAGGAGTTCTCATTCGGAGGTTTTACGTTCGACGTAAACCAGGACAACCGATTCAATGCCTTTGAACCGAATGTACACGAGCACATCGTGTGGGGCAAGCCCAAGAACCCGAGCACTCCTTCTGGTGCCAAGCACATCACGATGATGTATGGCGGTTGGCTGAACCACACCAACGGCGTGAAGTCGGCCAACGGATGGAACGGTTCTGCATGGAATTATATGCCTAATGGAACAGCCGACAACCAATATAACGGCCTTACGGACCAGTGGGAGGTAGCTCAGCCAGAGAAGTCGCTGATCTTGCTCGACGGCTTTACCAACTACACTTCCGGCTGCGGGAACAATCCTACCGACGGCAACTATAAGTCTTATGCCGTAGGCAAGGGCGTTTCTTCCATTCCTTGCCGTGGCACATACTATAAGTTTGAACCCCAGAAAGACGGCTACCTCACCGTCTATGTTCGCCAGAACGCCACAAATCCAGTCTACTTTATTGACGAGACAGCCACTCCTCAGAAATCAGATGATGTAGTGGCAGGACAAGACGACGCCACCGTGACCAGGGCCGACGACAACAGCTACACCTCATCCGTGGCATCCTGCGTGCGCTATTCCTTCCCCATCAAGGCAGGCAAGACCTACTTCCTCTTCCAGAACAATGCCCAGTTGGGCTTCTTCGGTTTCACCTTCGGTGCCGACGAAACAGCGGAGACAAACGTAGACTTGACTGAGGCCAAGGCCGTCAGCAACGCCAAGGTGACCTACACACGCAACTTCAAGAAAGACGTATGGAACACCATCGTGCTGCCCTTCAGCATGACCGAGGCCGAAGTGCGCAACGCTTTCGGCGACGAAACAGAAGTGTCTGAGTTCAGTAACATTGACGAGAACGGCAAAGTGCACTTCGTTCAGAACTACTACAGACTCCTGGAGGCAGGCAAGCCCTACATCATCAAGCCTTCCAAGGCTGACATTACAACGTTCACCACAGCCGGCTGCGTGACCATGACCGACACTCAAGCCCAAGCCATCGTGAGCAATGGCTATGCCTTCACAGGGGCTTATGCATCGGAATACATGCCGGCAGGCAGCTACTACTTCACCGTGAAGAACAACGTTTCGGGTATTGCCCGCACCACTGCCGCCAAGGCTTCGGGCGATTTCCGTGCCTACTTCAAGAAGGTGAGTGCCAATGCCAATGCCTTGAAGTTCGACTTCGACATGACCGAGACCGGCATCAGCGAAGTGAAGACCGCCAAGCAGGTGAACAGCGGCAACATCTATAACCTGCAGGGAGTGCTCGTGGCCACCGACGGCGACTTCTCTCGTCTGGGCAAGGGCATCTATGTGATGAACGGTAAGAAATATCAAAAGTAATGGAGGAACAGGCAATGAAAAAGAAATATATCAATCCCGCTATCGAAGTGCTCACTGTTGCAGCAGAACCTATGCTGGCAGCTTCAGACTCTTACATACAGGGCGGCAACACCAAGTATAACTACAACGACTATGAAGACTCCGAGAAAGAGGAAAACTTCACTGGCTTTGGCGACTACGATGGCGACGTGCTCTAATCAGCATACCAATTAAATAAAGTAAATATTCGGGGTGCCCGGCAGACAGAAATGTCATGCCGGGCATCTTCTTTTTCGGCTGTAGACTTGTCGGTAGCCTTTATTATGCCTATATTTGCAGCATGAAGCACTCCAGCCACTCGTCTTTCGCCCTCCTCTTCATTACGGCAAGCACCATGCTCGGCATTGTCGTGGCAGAACGCATGTGGCTGGCCATGCCACCTTTGGCATGGCTGCTGATGGCGGTTGCAGCCCTTGTGCCCACCCTGTTGTTGGGCAGATACAAGTGGTCACAGAGCTTCTTGCTGCTGGTGTGCTTCTTCTGTGCGGGCGGTTGGCTCTGCTCCTGGCGCATGGATGAGGCCCTGGTGCGGCTGCCGGAAAGGCCGGTAGTCTACGAGGCGATAGTGACCGACACGCCGCGTCCCGGCGTCTATGAACTGAGCGTGGTGCGGATGGCAGACTCCACGGCGCCCCTTCCGTTCAAGGTACATGCCCAGATAGCTGCCGACACACGGCTCATGGTGGGCGACGGCATCGAGGCGCAGTCCAGACTCCGCGGCATCCGCCGGCCCGAGGGCCGTGGAGAGTACTTCTCGCTCTATCTTCTCAGTCATGGCTTTTCCGCCTCCACTCACGTCTATGCCCGCCACTGGCACAAGCGAAGGCTCAACACCGGACAGCTTTCGTCGGTGCAGCGGTTCACTCTCTATTGTCGCATTCAGCGCAAGCGGCTCCTCGACCGCGCCCTAGAGAGCAACTTGCACGAGGAAGCCCGGGGCATGGTCAACGCCATGGCTATGGGCGATCGCAGCCAGCTTTCGGCAGAGGTGCGCGACGATTTCTCCCGTTCGGGTGTTGCCCATGTGCTGGCTCTTTCGGGGTTACACTTCGGCATGGTCTATGCTCTGCTGCTTGTTCTTCTTTCGCCGTGGCGGCGCCGTTTGTCGGCCGTGGTGGCCATTCTGCTCGCCCTTTGGGCTTACGCCTTTCTGGTGGGGCTGTCGCCCTCGGTGCTACGCTCCTCTTCCATGATGACGGTCTATGCCTTGGCGTCGCTTGCCCATCGCGAGCGAACGTCGGTCAACGTGCTTTCTTTCGTGGCGTTGCTGCTGTTGGTGGGCAGTCCGCTCATGCTTTTCGACGTGGGCTTCCAGCTCTCGTTTGCCTCGGTGCTCTCCATACTGCTGTTCAATCCCCTTTTTGTCCACCGGCTTCCGACGGGGTATCGTTACTATCACCGCATTTCCAATACCCTGCTCAGTGTCGCCATTCTGTCGGTGGCAGCCCAGATTGGCACCGCACCCTTGGTGGCCTATCACTTCGGCACGTTCTCCCTTTATTTCCTCCTGGCCAACTATGTGGCCATTCCGCTGGTCACTCTCCTGGTTCCGCTGGCACTTCTGTTCTTCGCAACCCTCGGTGTGCCCGTGCTCAACAATCCCCTTGCCATGCTCCTCAACACGCTGACCGACTGGCTACTCGGTTTCGTGCACTTGGTGCAGTCGTTGCCCCATGCCTCTTTCAGTGGCCTGCATCCGCCGCTGTGGCTCGTCGTGACGGTCTATGCCGTGCTGGCGGCTGCCTATTTGCAGATTGTTAAAATGGAGCAAAAGAGGAAGGCACCCAAACCGGGTTGGTCGAAGAAATCAAGCCTTTGGTAGATTTTGTTTGTGACGCAGGGTCATATTCTCTATCTTTACACTCGAAAAAGGAGCAATCTGAGGTATTCTGCCTTGAGGTTGCCCTGGCATATAAGTATAATTAAAATAAGGAGAGTTATGACTATGAAACAGAACATCAAGACATGGATGTTGACTGCGGCACTGATGGCAACAGGAGTAGCAGCCCAGGCACAGAACTTTGAACAGAACGAAGGCAACCGTCCGTCACCCGAGGAGATGATGGAAAAGCGTGGCTCAAGCATTGCCCAACAACTGGGACTTGACAAGAAAGCCACCAAGAAATTCCTTTCCGTCTATAAGAAGCAACAGACTGAAATGATGCAACTCATGCCTCGTGGCGGTATGCCTCCCAGAGGTGAGCGCCCGCAAGGTGAGCGTCCAGACATGAAAAAGGAGGGCATGAAGCGCGACTCCATAGGGCGTCGCCCCATGGGAAGGCCGCAGATGAGCGAGGCCGACAAGCAGAAAATGAACGAAGTCAAGGCGAAATATGACAAGGAATATGCCAAGTTCCTCACCCAAGACCAACTCACGCAGTTGGGCAAGTTGCAGCAGCAAGGTGGTGGCAGACGCCATGGCAGAGGCTTCAACCGGCAGTAGACAACAAGTTTTCTCATAAGCAGCAAGGAGGTGCAACCCCGATTGAGGGCAAGCATCTCCTTTTTGTCGTTTCGTTAGCAGGGTAATGTTGCATGGCTAATGGCAGAGTTACGATGTGTTAGTGGCAGAGTTACGATGCGTTAGTGGCATAGTTGTGATGTGTTAACCTGCCATTAACGGGAAACAGGGTGCGGGGAAACAGGTTGACGGAGCAAGTGTGCCCCATCAGGAGGGTATCGGCAATAGGGTAGAGAAATCTTTTTCAGGAGTGAAGGCGAATTTCCTTTTCAGCCTTTCAGCTTTTCGTAATTTTGCATTACCTTTGTGGCGTTAACTCGTTAAACCAATAACACACATAATATGAAACAACTATCCATTCTTGTCTTGTCGCTGCTTGTCAGCCTTTCGGCGATGGCATCCGACTACAATGTGCGCCATTACGGAGCCAAGGGCGACGGCGTGCAACTCGACCATCATGCCATCAACGCCGCCATAGACTCGGCTGTGGCACACGGCGGAGGCACCGTCACAGTGCCTGCCGGCACCTATCTCTGTGGCTCCATCCACCTGAAGAGCAACATCAACCTGCATCTGGAACCGGGCGCCGTCATCAAGGCCACTGCCGACAAGAGTGCCTACGACCCCAGTGAGGCGTTCAACTTTCCCGAGTATCAGGACGGCGGGCACACCTATTTCCACAACAGCCTGATATGGGCAGAGGGCCAGCAGAACGTGTGCATCACCGGAAACGGCATGATAGACGGCGAGGGGCTCACCAAGAAAGACACCGAGACCGCCGGCAACGTGCAGGGTGGAAGCATTGGACACGCCGACAAGGCGATAGCCCTGAAGCTCTGCAAGAACGTGCTCATCCGCGACATCACCATCTTCAGAGGCGGACATTTTGCCATCATCACCACCGGTTGCGAACGCGGAAACATAGACAACGTGACTATCGACACCAACCGCGACGGTATCGACATTGACTGTTGCAAATACTTCAGCGTGACCAACTGCAAGGTGAACACGCCGAACGACGACGGCATAGTGCTCAAGGCCAGTTATGCACTGAAACGGGCGGTGGCATGCGAGCACATACTAATAGACAACTGCCTGGTGACGGGCTACAAGCTCGGCACCTTCCTCGACGGAACCTATGTGCCTGAAAAGGTGAACTGGGTGTGCGGACGCATCAAACTGGGCACCGAGAGCAACGGCGGATACAAGAACATCATCATTTCCAACTGCAACTTCATGTACTCCTCAGGTCTCGCTTTTGAAGAAGTGGACCAGGGACGCATGGAAAACATCGTGGCCAGTAACCTCTCCATGGTGCACGTGCACCACTATCCCATCTACATCACCACCGGTTGCCGCAACCGCGGACCAAAAGACGTGAAACAGCCCAGCTATGGCGGCAACATCATGGTGAGCAACGTCATAGCCCAAGACTGCGACAGCCTGGCGGGCATCATCGTCACTGGCATGAAGGGCGCACCCTTGCACAACATAACCTTGCAGAACATACAGGTGGAGTATCGGGGTGGCGGCACCGCCGACCTGAAGGACAAGCCCTACCGCGAACAGGGCACCAACTATCCCGAGCCGCGATGGGCCGGACCAACACCTGCCTACGGACTCTATGCCCGCCACGTGGACGGACTCCACCTGCGCAACATCCACTTCCGCACACAACGCCCCGACTATCGGCACCGCGTCATTCTCGATGACGTGAAGAACGTGGACATGGAAGACCTGAAAGGACCGGTTGAAAAAGGCGCTAAGGAAATCGTAATAGTTAAGTAAATAACTTATATATAGTACGCTCCAAATAAACATTGCAATTTTTCCAATATTTATTTGGAGCGTACTTCCTTTTTTTCTATCTTTGCAAAAGATAAGCAATGGCTCGGCAATTGAAGTAAACTTCATTGCGCTCACATTTGCATTATCTTGGCAAACAGAATTACAAACCACAAAAACAATATGATTATGAAAGAGCTGAAAGGAACAAAGACCGAGAAGAACCTCATGGAGGCATTTGCCGGCGAATCGCAGGCAAGAAACAAATACAACTTCTTCGCATCGAAAGCCAAGAAGGAAGGTTACGAACAGATAGCAGCCCTCTTTGAGGAGACGGCACAGAACGAGAAAGAGCATGCCAAACTCTGGTTCAAATATCTTGAAGGCGGAGCCGTGCAAGACACCATGACCAACCTCAAGGCAGCAGCCGAAGGCGAGAACTTTGAGTGGACAGACATGTATGAGCGCATGGCCAAGGAGGCTGAGGAAGAAGGCTTCACGGAGATTGCCGCCAGAATGCGCGGCGTGGCAGCCATCGAGAAGCACCACGAGGAGCGCTATCGCAAACTGCTGAAGAACATAGAAGACAAGGTGGTGTTCTCACGCGAGGGCGACTGCGTTTGGCAGTGCCGCAACTGTGGACACATTGTCATTGGCAAGCAGGCACCCGAAGTGTGCCCGGTTTGCAACCATCCACAGAGCTATTTCGAAATAAAGGCAGAAAACTACTAATGAGGTCTTTCCCTGCCGCTTGATAAGGAAGTAGCAAATAAACAAAACGTAAAGGGGCAGAGCGCAAGCTCTGCCCCTTTACGTTGATGGCCTTTCGTGCCTATATGTATTCGCTTTTCTCCTTGACCTGCAGTTCGTTGACATACTTGCGGATAAGTACACTTGAGTCTTCCTTCTTGCAGATGAGCAGCACATTGTCGTGCTCAGCCACTATGTAGCCGTCGAGCCCGTTGATGACGGCGAGCCGCTCCTTGGGCACTTTCACCACGTTGTTGCTGCAGTTCTCGAACACCACGGTCGAGTTGACAGCCACATTGTCGTTGCCCCCCTTGTTGAAAGCCTCGTAGATGCTGTGCCAGGTGCCGAGGTCGGCCCAGCCGAAGTCGCCCGCCATCACACACACCTTCTCGGTTTTCTCAAGCACGGCAAAGTCGATGGCCACGTTGGGGTAGGCGGCAAAGTTCCGTTTCACGTAGTCGGCCTCGTCGCCCACCGCGCCACCGGCGAAAGCCAGGTCGTTGCGGTCGCTGATTTCGCGGAACAGACGGCGCAGGCTGGTGAGCATGTATTGGGCGGAAGAGATGAACACCCCGGTGTTCCAATAGAACTCTCCGCTCTCCATAAACATCTGGGCGAACTGCCTTTCCGGCTTCTCCGTGAACGATTTCACCCTGTATACATCCTTGGTATCTTCCTCGTCGCCCAACTGTATGTAGCCATAGCCTGGTTCGGGTCGGGTGGGTTTCACGCCGAGCACGAGCACCGACTCATGGGCAGAGACGAAGTCGAGTCCCTCCTGCACGTTCTTGGCGAAGGCCTGCTCGTTGAACACGGTCTGGTCGGATGGCGCCACCACAATGTTGGCATCAGGGTTCCACAACATGACATGGTGGGCCGCCCATGCTACACTGGGTGCCGTGTTGCGGTGTATAGGCTCGCAAAGCAAGTGGTCCTCGGGCAGTTCGGGCAACTGCTGGCGCACATAGTCGGCATAGGCAATGTTGGTTGATACGACAATATGGTCCTTGGGAAGAATCTGGGCAAACCTGTCGTAAGTTTGCTGGAGCTGGGTACGTCCCACGCCAAAGAAATCGATAAACTGCTTGGGGTATTGATTGCGGCTGCACGGCCAGAGTCTGCGCCCGCGTCCTCCAGCCAAAATCACGCAATAGCTGTTGGTTTGTCTTGTCATAGCGATTTACAGATTTAATGTTTTTCTACTCTGCGAAAGTAATGAAAATCCTTATGCCGTGCAAGTTTTTTGTGTTTTTTTGACTTTATTGTTTGCCGTTTCGGAAAAAAGTACTACCTTTGCAGCGCATTAAGCCCAGATGGCGGAATCGGTAGACGCGCTGGTCTCAAACACCAGTGGAGCAATCCGTCCCGGTTCGACCCCGGGTCTGGGTACTGTAAGACGGCTGATAACTCTCGGAGTTTCGGCCGTCTTTCCTTTTTTATAGGTTGCCCCAAGCCATGGCAACCACATTCTCGTACCTTTTTCTCTGCCTTCATCTTTTTATTCGGGAAAATTACTTAAATTTGCAAAACAAACAATAACCCAATTAATAAACAAGAATGAAAAGCAAATTCTTCAACCTTCTTGTGCTTGCCGCATTGTCGTCGGCAAGCGTGAGCGCACAGCATCTGTTTACGGTAGATGCCGGCAAGAAAGGCGCTCCCATCCAGCCTACTATGTACGGAATATTCTTTGAAGACATCAACTTCGGTGCCGACGGCGGACTCTATGCCGACCTGATAGAAAACCGCTCGTTCGAGTTTCCGCAAAGCCTGATGGGGTGGGATACCTATGGCAAGGTGACGGTCAACACAGACCGGCCGGCTTTTGAGCGTAACCCGCATTATGTCACCATCGACAACCCCGGTCATAGAGCCAAGGTGAGCGGACTGGAGAACCACGGGTTTTTCGGTATCGGACTGCGCAAGGACATGACTTATGAATTCTCCGCCTATCTGCGACCCCATGTGGCAGGCAGTAATGCACGTATCCGCGTGGAACTGGTCAACGGCAACAATGACATCGTGGACCGCAAGAAAATAGAAATCAGCGGCGACAAATGGCAGAAGTATACCGCCACACTGACCGCCAAGCGCACGGACGAAAAAGGTACTGTCCGGATAATCCTTGAGGGACGGAATGGCGTGGATGCCGACCACATATCGCTCTTCCCCGGTGACAACTGGCACGGGTTGCGGGCAGACCTGGTGAAAGACCTCGAAGACCTGCATCCCGGTATCTTCCGCTTCCCCGGCGGCTGCATTGTGGAGGGCGCAGACCTCAACACCCGTTATCAGTGGAAAAACACTGTGGGACCGGTGGAGAACCGTCCGCTCAACGAGAACCGCTGGATATATGCCATCTCCAACCGACTCTATCCCAACTATTACCAGAGTTACGGACTGGGATTCTACGAGTATTTTCTTCTCTCCGAGAAATTGGGTGCCGAACCGCTGCCCGTGTTGAGTTGCGGCATCGCCTGCCAGTATCAGAATAGTGACAAGGACAGCAAGGCGCATGTGGCCCCCAAGGACTTGCAACCCTACATTGACGATGCGCTCGACTTGATAGAGTTTGCCAACGGACCTGTGACCAGCAAGTGGGGCAAGGTGCGTGCCGAGATGGGACATCCGGCACCCTTCAATCTCAAGCAGATAGGTATCGGCAACGAACAGTGGGAACCGCTTTATGCCGAGCGCCTGGCTCCGTTTGTCAAGGCTATCCGTGCCAAATATCCCAAGATGAAGATTTGCGGTTCTTCTGGCCCGAGTGCCGACGGCGACCGTTTCGACCAGGGATGGGCAAAGATGAAGGAACTCAAGGTGGACTTGGTGGACGAGCACTACTACAAGGACCCCGAGTGGTTTCTCAAGAGTGCTGCGCGATATGACAATTATGACCGCAAGGGGCCCAAGGTGTTTGCCGGCGAGTATGCCTGCCACAACAAGGCACGCCGCAACAACTGGCAGGCTGCTCTCAGCGAGGCTGCCTTCATGACCGGACTGGAGCGTAATGCCGACGTGGTGTGGCAGTGCACCTATGCACCGCTCTTCTCCCATGTAGACGGCTGGCAGTGGCGGCCAGACCTAATCTGGTTTAACAACACGGAGAGTGTGCGCTCTGCCAACTGGTATGTGCAGATGCTTTATTCTACCAACAAGGGGACAAACGTGCTGAAACTGACGGAGAACGGAAAGCCCGTGACCGGCGCTGAAGGCCTTTATGCTTCTGCGGTGTATGACAAGAACACCAAACAGTATATTGTGAAGATTGCCAACACCGGCGCAGAGAAGCAGGACATAACACTGACATTCAAGGGCGTGAAGCAGCTGGGACTGGGCACTTGCCAGACCATGCAGGCAGACGAGAAAGCCGAGAACTCACTCAGGCATAAAGACAATGTGGTGCCGAAGGAGAGTTCCATTGAGGGCCGGGGCAATATAGTCAATCTGACCATACCGGCCAAGGCATTCAAGGTGATCAGACTGTAGGACAAAAAGGAACTTCCGGAATGGGGAGTGATGATTGTATGTTAGCTTTAGGCGTACACAGAAAAGCGGACTGAAAGCCGTGCAACCACAATATCACGATATCAGTTGCCACTCCAAATTTCGGATGCTTATCCCCCAAAAGACTCATAAAGGAAGGCTGTCGGGCCTTTTCCTCCTTTATGAGTCTTTTTTGTTGGTTATTTGTTGTACTTTTGCAGCCAATTAGGAATAATCACATCGTTCATCATGCCGATAAAAAGAGTAACATCATTGTCAGAGCCAGGACTCGACGTGTTCGGGTCTCTGACCGAGAGACAGCTGAAAGCTTGTAGCCCGGAAACGGGTGGACTGTTTATTGCCGAGAGTCCCAAGGTCATCAAGGTGGCTTTGGATGCCGGTTATGAACCAGTGTCACTGTTGTGTGAGGAAAAGCACATAGAGGGTGATGCCAAGGACATCGTCTTGCGGTGTGGCGACATCCCGGTCTATGTGGGCGAGAGGGCACTGCTCGCCCAGCTCACGGGCTATGTGCTCACCCGCGGCGTGCTGTGCGCCATGCGCCGCAAACCGCAGGCTGCTCTCAGCGCTGTGTGCCGTGATGCCCATCGGGTGGTGGTCATCAATGGGGTAGTGGACAGCACTAATATCGGTGCCATCTTCCGTTCGGCAGCGGCGTTGGGCATAGATGCGGTGGTGGTGACAAGCACTTCTTGTGACCCGCTCAACCGCCGTTCTGTCAGGGTGTCCATGGGTTCGGTGTTTCTTGTGCCGTGGACATGGTCGGACAACTATCAGCAGGAGCTGAACGCTTTGGGCTTCAAGACCGTGGCCATGGCGCTTACAGACCAGTCGGTCGGCATAGACGACGAACGGTTGAAGGCGGAAGACAAGCTCGCCATCATTATGGGCACGGAAGGCGACGGACTGCCCCAGCAAGCCATCGACGCAGCCGATTGGGTGGCACGCATCCCCATGTCGCATCAGGTGGATTCGCTCAATGTGGCGGCGGCATCAGCTGTGGCATTCTGGGAATTGAGAAAGCAATGACCCTAAATTAATTGTCGGTTGGTAGCCGTCATCCAGTATCTTTTTTGTACTTTTGCAAAAGAAAGACTAAAACAAAAGAAAGAAAATGGAGAAGATAGATGTTAAGACGCTCAATGACAATGTCTTTGAGACAATTGGCAAGGAATGGATGCTCGTTACAGCGGGCAACAAGGAAAAGTTCAACACCATGACTGCATCCTGGGGATGCTTGGGATGGTTGTGGAACAAGCCCGTGGCGGTCATCTTTATCCGGCCCGAACGCTATACGCACCATCTCATAGAGCACAACGACTGCGTGACACTGCAGTTCCTCGGCAACAGTGAGGAGGCTCGCAAGATATACAACTTCTGCGGTTCGAAGTCGGGTCGTGATCTTGACAAGGTAGCCGAAACCGGTTTGCAGCCGGTGGAAACAGAATTGGGCAACATGACTTTTGCGCAAGCTCGCCTCACTTTGGAGTGCCGCAAACTCTATAAAGACGAAATCAAGCCCGAATGTTTTCTCGACCCGGACATAGAAAAATGGTATGGAGCCAAGGGCGGCTACCATGACATTTATGTGGTGGAGATTGTGAACGCATACAAATAAACCATCAGAAAAGCACACACTTTGAGGGCGAAGACAATGCCGCATCATGCGCATCATGTCTTCGCCCTCGTTTTTTATCCTTCTCCTTCTCATGCCTGCTACTGGATAGTTGTTGTTTAGGGCTTTCCCGGAATTTGTTGTGACGCCTGATGTCGCAGTATCCGAATGGAGATAAATCACTCCCGAACCGGATATGATCACGCAACAGACCTGTTGCCGCTTTTTGATTGATGGCAGACGAACGGTATGTTAGAGGCTGACTTTTGCCTGGTCCCACTGTTTGGGCACCCATTGCCCTTGCCGTGGGCATCGAGTGCCCGAACTGCAGGACTGATTTCGGGCACTCCACTTGAACTCTGCCAGTGATGGATTGGTGATAGATGTGATAGATGTTTTGCCATCTATCACGCATCTATCACTCTGCTTATCTCGCTTTCAGTCAACTGAAAAATGTCAGATTTCAAGAAAAGTGATAGATAGTGGTGAAAAAACGAAAAACTTTACGTGCGCGCGTGCGCGCGTAAGGCGCAGTCATCCAACAATGCGGCAAATGGAGCCAAGTAATGGCAGGACTTTCAGTTCGCTTTTCTGTCAATCCGAACTTTGAGCTACACGTATCCCTCTCAATCCCTGATGATTTATTTTGTCACACACGATTTGTCTCATGCAAAGGCGGGTGTCTCTCTGCATGCCCGATGTCTTTAACGAATATTGAAATGCAGAAGAAACTAATGATAAATGATGTTAGAAATCTCATATTGTGAGTTAATATAAATATGCTCTGTTCTTTATTTTGATTGCCAATCATAGTATTCCTTAGGTACACTTGCGGACTTGTTGAACATATAGACGAAATGTAGGTGTTTCACGCCAAACACATTCCTTATCATTTCAAGTTTAATGTCGATACTAACACGTTTACTTCTAATGCAGAACTGTCCCATAGCTTCTTCAATAGTCATTTTAGGACCATCAGTGTATATCACAATTTTAGCAAAAGGTCTTTCTTGGAAGAGCCTTCTAGTTGTTTCTTCAGTTGGAAGAAAAGTGATGATTATTCTGTTTAAATAGCTTTCCCCGTCAGGATCAATCCATGCGCTTGTTCCACCGAGTGTAATAGACTGAATAGGTATACCGTATTCCTTGAATTTGTCAAAGACAGCCCCGATAACCTTTCCTTTGAATGCAAGGCTGTCGCATACAATCTGTCTCATACAAAAGCAAGTGTCACTCTCTGCGTGTCCGATGTCTTTAGCGGAATTTGAAATGCAGAATAAACTAATGATAAAGGATATTAGAAATCTCATATTGTGAGTTGGTTAAATATGCCCTCTTGCTTTATTTTGATTGCCAATCATAGTATTCCTTAGGCACACTTGCAGACTTGTTGAACATATAGACGAAATGTAAGTGCTTTACGCCAAATACATTCCTTATCATCTCAAGTTTAGTGTCGATACTAACACGTTTACTTCTAATGCAGAACTGTCCCATAGCTTCTTCAATAGTCATTTTAGGACCGTCTGTGTATATCACGACCATGGCAAAAGGTCTTTCTTGAAGTATTCTTTTTGTTTTTTCTTCTTTAGGTAGAAAAGTGATGGTGATTCTGTCCAAATAGCTTTTCCCGTCAGGATCAATCCATGCACTTGTTCCTCCAAGAGAAATGGATCGAATGGGAATGCCGTATTCCTTGAATTTGTCAAAGACAGCCCCGACAGCTATTCCTTTGAATGCAAGACTGTCGCACACGATTTGCCTCATACAAAAGCACGTGTCACTTTCTGCATGCCCGATGTCTTTTGCGGATATTGAAATGCAGAATAAACTAATGATAAAGGATAAAAGAGGTTTCATGTTACTATAATTTGAAGAAAGAGTATTTGTGCTCTATTTTTATTGCCAATGCTATTTTAGTGGAATATTGGCTTTTTCATTAAAATAGTAAACGAAGTGTAAATGTTTTGTATAGAACATGCATTTCATCATATCAAGTTTTTCTTCGGTACTAATGCCTTTATTCCTGATATTAAATAGCCCCATTGCCTCTTCAAGAGGTAGAGAGGTTCCACCTGTGAAAATCATAACCGTTGCGAATGGCCTTTCTTGAATGATTCTTTTTGTTGTTTCTTCAGTCGTGTAAAATGTAATTTCAATTAATTCTAAATAGCTTTTCCCATTAGGATCAATCCACGGACTTGTACCTCCGAGTGTAATAGACCGAATAGGAATGCCGTATTCCTTGAATTTGTCAAAGACAGCCCCAATAGCCTTTCCTTTGAATGCAAGGCTGTCGCATACAATCTGTCTCATACAAAAGCAAGT
>CAJKDU010000037.1 GCA_905198745.1 uncultured Prevotella sp.
TACTCATTTTCCGTGATATACGGAAATACTCAAAGCCTTTTTTATGTGCTTTTTTCCACGCTCATTCTAAATCCGAAACTTGAGCTGATAATCAACCAATAATAGATACGTAGGTTGAAGGGATGGATATCTCGCCTGCCAATGAGCGAGCCATGGCATTTCTGATTTGTCGGGGATCGGTGTATACGGCCTGCAAGTACATCAGTTTGGTGACAGCACTCTCCACGGTGCTGTCGTATCCGCTCAGCACACCGGCATCTTTCAGTTGGTAGCCCGTGTCGTAGCGGTCCATCACCACTGTGCCACGTATGCACTGGCTGATATTCACGACAGTCACCCCACGTAGGGTGGCCTCTTTCAGAATGCGCTTCAGCCAGGGACTCTGCGGCGCATTGCCACTGCCAAATGAACGCATTACGATGGAACGGAGTTCGGGCGCATCGAGCACGTGGCGGATAATATCGTCCTGTATGCCGGGAAAAAGAGAGAACACCACTACGTTGGGGTCGAGGGCGAAGTGGGGAATCATGGGCCGCGTGAAATCTGGCGTGAGTATGTGGTGGTCGCTATAGCGGATGTCCACGCCAGCCTGGCCAAGGTCGGGATAGTTGAAACTGGAGAAGGCTTCGAAACCGTCGGCATTCTGCTTGGTGCTGCGGTTGCCGCGCAACAGCCTGCCGCTGAAGTAAATGCACACTTCTGGCACATGAGGCGTGCCGTCGGCCTTGTAGTCGGAGGCAATCTCGATGCTGGTGATGAGATTTTCCTTGCCGTCGGTACGTAGCTGGCCTATGGGCAACTGGCTGCCGGTTAGGATGACCGGCTTGGTCAGGTTTTCGAGCATGAAGGAGAGGGCTGACGCCGTGTAGGCCATAGTGTCGGTGCCGTGGAGGATGACAAACCCGTCGTAAAGGTCGTAGCGGTCGGCAATGATGCGCACCAGTTGCGCCCATAGACGGGGCGTCATGTCGCTGGAGTCGATGATGGG
This sequence comes from uncultured Prevotella sp., assembly GCA_905198745.1. Lineage (GTDB taxonomy): Bacteria > Bacteroidota > Bacteroidia > Bacteroidales > Bacteroidaceae > Prevotella. The sequence goes on from CAJKDU010000037.1 coordinate 989, forward strand.
GTTGAACTGGTAGGATTCTACGCCTGTGGAAAGCTGCTTGAATTCGGGAAGTCTGCTGATGAGATGGTTGAAATCGAGGGGCTCCAGAGCTCCCGTGTGCGGATTGCACCCCATACCGATGGTTCCTCCGGTATAGATGAGCAAAACCTTTCCTGTGCGTTGATTCTTCATGTTGTGTGCTTTTTAATGAATGTACGACATCGTTTGCGTAAAAAAGTTTTGCAAATATAGTTTAAAAATCCGTGAATACAAAAAAAATAATGTACTTTTGCATTTGCAATAATCTTAGGATAAGACAATATTAAATAACTCTTAAAACAAAAAATAAGATGAAACAATTTATGGACGAAAACTTCCTGCTTGAAACCAAGACTGCGCAGGACCTTTTCCACAATCATGCGGCCAAGATGCCTATCATCGACTATCATTGTCACCTCATTCCCGAGATGGTAGCCAACGACCACAAATTCAAGAGCATTACAGAACTTTGGCTAGGCGGCGACCACTATAAGTGGCGTGCCATGCGTACTAACGGTGTAGACGAGAAGTACTGCACAGGCAAGGATACCACCGACTGGGAAAAGTTTGAGAAATGGGCAGAAACAGTGCCCTATACTTTCCGTAACCCTCTCTACCACTGGACACACCTCGAGCTGAAGACTGCCTTCGGAATCGACAAGCAGTTGAGCCCCAAGACAGCCCGCGAAATCTATGACGAGTGTAACGCAAAACTTCAGTTGCCCGAATACACAGCCCGTGGATTCATGCGCCGTTATAACGTGGAATGCGTGTGCACGACAGACGATCCTATCGACGATCTCCGCTATCACAAGCAGACGCGCGAGAGTGGTTTCGAAATCAAGATGATACCTGCATGGCGTCCTGACAAGGCCATGAACATAGAGAAGCCTGATTTCGCAGACTACGTGAACAAGCTTGGCGAGGTGGCTGGCGTTGACATCAACAAGTTCCAGGATATGGTAGATGCCCTCCAGAAGCGTCACGACTTCTTCCATGAGAATGGTTGCCGTCTTTCAGACCACGGCATCGAGGAATTCTATGACGAGCCTTACACAGACTCTCAGATTGAGACCATCTTCGAGAAAGCCATGCGCGGTCAGCAGCTCTCCAACGACGAGGTGCGCAAGTACAAGCACTGCATCCTCACCATCATGGCAGAGCAGGACTATGCCAGCGACTGGACACAGCAGTATCACTATGGTGCTATCCGCGACAACAACAGCTTGATGTATGACCAGCTCGGTCCTGACACAGGCTTCGATTCTATCGGCGAGTTTACCACAGCACGTGCCATGAGCCACTTCCTCAACCATTTGAATGCTGAGCACAAGCTCACACGTACTATCCTCTACTGTCTGAATCCATGTGCCAACGAGGTTATCGCCACTATGCTTGGCAACTTCCAGGATGGTTCTTGCCCAGGCAAGATCCAGTTTGGTTCAGGCTGGTGGTTCAACGATCAGCTTGACGGCATGACACGTCAGATGAATGCACTCTCAGTGCTCGGCTTGCTCTCACGCTTTGTGGGTATGCTCACCGACTCACGTTCATTCCTCAGCTATCCTCGTCATGAGTATTTCCGCCGCTTGCTCTGCAACCTGCTTGGCAACGACGTGGAGAAAGGCTTGCTGCCCAACGATCAGGAATCACTCGCCCGTATGGTGGAAGACATCAGCTACAACAACGCACGCAACTATTTCAAGTTCTATTAATACAAATTGTAGTCGAAACACAAGCATATCCCCGTTCGCTCTGCGGACGGGGATATCTTTTTCAGGTCCGTTCGGGATTGAGACCGATGGTTGCTGTCTCAAACTCCGGATACATGCATAAACGGGCAGAACGTCCAGCATACACTTGGTCTAAGGCCAGCTAAGCGAACCTTTTTGTGACCAGGTGAATGGCTGAACGCGTCTTTCCGCGTGCCACACGCGAGGCTTGACCTTGTGCTCTTGTCGCCTTGCCGGATGATTCTCTCTCTCGCGCGCACGCGCAGGAAAAGTTTTTCGTTTTTTCACCACTATCTATCACTTTTCTTGATATCTGACAATATTCTGTTGAGAATGAGTGGAATAGATGGAGTGATAGATGCGTGATAGATGGCTAAACATCTATCACTATCTATCACTGATTCGTCATTGGGCAAGTTTAAGAGGATGGTACTAAAGTAAGTCCTGCAGTTTGGGCAATCAATGCTCACTGCCAGGGTAATGCTTTCCAAAACAAGAGGGCCAAGTGTAAGTCTGCCATTTGCCCCTCGTAAGTCTGCCATTAGCACACGGCAAACGGGTGACTTGATGGCTGAATTCAGGGTCGAAAGTGATTTGCGTTGATTTAGACAACGCTACATCAGGTATTGTTCCAATTTGCGGAAGAGCCTTGTTTTTTATATAAATAATGGGTAAAGATTTGGAAATGTCGAAAAATAGCCGTATTTTTGCAGAGTTTAAAGTTATTGTAACATGGAGGGCGTGACCGCACTCCCCAGTTGTGTTGTAAAAAGCTCATTCTATTTTATATGTGTGGAATCGTAGGATACTTAGGAAATGAACAGGCTTATCCTGTTCTTATCAAAGGACTTAAACGTTTGGAATACCGTGGCTATGACAGTGCCGGTGTGGCAATGATCAATGACAATGGTGACCTGAACGTCTATAAGACTAAAGGAAAGGTGGCCGACTTGGAACACTATTGTGAAGACAAAAATGTCAGTGGCACCATCGGCATCGCCCATACACGTTGGGCTACTCACGGAGCTCCCTCATCGGTCAATGCACATCCTCATTACTCGCAGAGCAGAAATCTGGCTATCATTCATAACGGCATCATCGAAAACTATGCCGAACTCAAGAAGCAACTTATAGAAAAGGGCATGACTTTCAAGTCGGATACAGATACGGAAGTGCTTGTCCAACTCATAGAATACATTCAGGTGAAGAAAAACCTGGACACGCTCACTGCCGTCCAGTTGGCCCTTCACCAGGTCATCGGTGCCTATGCCATCGCCCTTCTCGACAAGCGTGAACCCGGGCAAATTATTGCCGCACGCAAGCAAAGCCCGCTGGTAGTGGGCATTGGCAAGCATGGCGACTTCTATCTCGGTTCCGATGCCACTCCAATAGTGGAATACACCGACAAGGTTGTCTACCTGGAAGACGGCAACATCGCCGTGCTTCGCCGTGGTGAAGACCTCAAGGTGGTGAACATTCAGAACGTGAAACTGAATCCCGAGGTGAAGACCGTTGATCTGAACCTCGGTCAGATAGAAAAGGGCGGCTACCCGCACTTCATGCTCAAGGAAATATTTGAGCAGCCCCAGTGTATCGCCACCTGTATGCGCGGTCGCATCATTCAGGATGCCAAGCAGGTGGTGCTGAGTGCCGTGATCGACTATCGCCGGCAGTTGCTCAACGCCAAGCGCTTCATCATCGTGGCTTGCGGCACCTCGTGGCATGCCGGCCTGATAGGCAAGCAGTTACTGGAGAACTTCTGCCGCATACCGGTAGAAGTGGAGTATGCCTCAGAATTCCGCTATCGCAATCCTGTCATCAACTCTGACGACGTGCTGATTGCCATCTCGCAGAGTGGCGAGACCGCCGACACGCTTGCCGCCATAGAACTGGCCAAGAAGTCGGGCGCCTTTGTCTACGGCATTTGCAACGTGGTGGGCTCCAGCATTGCCCGTGCCACGGACACCGGTTCCTACATCCACGTGGGACCTGAAATCGGCGTGGCCTCCACCAAGGCATTTACCGGCCAGGTGACCGTGCTGACCATGCTTGCCCTTGCATTGGGCAAGGCCAAGGGCACACTGTCCCAGACGGAATATGAACAAATCGTGACAGAACTGGGCACCATTCCCGAGAAGATGAAGGAAGTGCTCAATCTCAACGATCAGATACAGACACTCTCGAAAATCTTCACCTATGCCCGCAACTTCCTGTACCTGGGACGCGGCTTTGCCTATCCCGTGGCGCTCGAAGGAGCATTGAAGCTCAAGGAAATCAGCTACATCCATGCCGAGGGCTATCCTGCGGCAGAGATGAAGCACGGACCTATCGCCCTTATCGACTCAGACATGCCGGTGGTAGTCATTGCCACCCATAACGCCATGTATGAGAAGGTGCTGAGCAACATACAGGAAGTGAAAGCACGGCAGGGCAGGGTCATAGCCATTGTCACCAAGGGCGACAAAACCATCAGCCATGTGGCCGACGAAGTGCTCGAGATTCCGCAAGTGATGGAATGTCTCGAACCGTTGGTGTCGACCATTCCTTTGCAGCTCATGGCCTACCATATAGCCATCTGCAAGGGCAAGAACGTGGACCAGCCGCGAAACCTCGCCAAGTCGGTCACAGTAGAATAGCACACAAACAACAAACAGATAAAGGATAATAATGGAACCATTGAAGCATGAATGTGGCGTGGCGCTCGTGAGGCTGCTCAAACCACTGGATTACTATCAGCGCAAGTACGGCACATGGATGTACGGCTTGAACAAACTCTATCTCATGATGGAGAAGCAACATAACCGTGGGCAGGAAGGCGCAGGCATGGCCTGTGTAAAGCTTGACACAGTTCCCGGAAACGAATATATGTTCCGTGAGCGTGCCGAGGGCAAGGATGCCATCACTAAAATCTTCGGTACTGTGCAGTCGAACTATAAGGGTTTGACCGCAGAGCAACTTGCCGACGCCGACTTCGCTAAGAAGAATCTTCCTTTTGCTGGTGAAATGTATATGGGCCACCTTCGGTATTCCACTACCGGAAAGAGTGGCCTTTCTTATGTTCATCCATTCCTGCGCCGCAACAACTGGCGCGCCAAGAATCTCTGCCTGTGCGGTAATTTCAACATGACCAACATCAATGAGATTTTCGACAAGATTACCAGTATGGGGCAGTGCCCGCGCATTTACAGCGACAGCTACATCACGCTCGAATATATGGGCCACAGGCTTGACCGTGAGGTGGAGCGGAACTTCAACGACGCACAGGATTTGGGGCTCCAAGGTACGGACATTACCGACTATATAGACAGCCATGTTAAGATGAGCAATGTGCTCAAAACAACCATGACAGACTTTGACGGAGGCTATGTGATGTGCGGACTGACAGGCAGCGGAGAGATGTTCTCCATGCGCGATCCATGGGGCATACGTCCGGCGTTCTATTACAAAAACGATGAAATCGTGGTGCTCGCCAGCGAGCGCCCCGTGCTCCAGACCACCTTTGACCTCGACAAGGACGACATTCAGGAACTCAAGCCCGGTAACGCACTCCTCGTGAAACGCAACGGCGAGTGCTCCATTGAGGAAATCATACCGCAGCGCGGTGACCAGGCATGCAGCTTTGAACGCATCTATTTCAGCCGAGGTTCCGATACGGACATCTACCGTGAACGCAAGAAATTGGGCTTCCAGCTGACAGACAACGTGCTCAAGGCTGTGGGCTATGACACGGAACACACGGTGTTCTCGTTCATTCCCAACACGGCAGAAGTGGCTTTCTACGGATTGCTCGAGGGCTTCAAGACCTATATCAACGACGAAAAGGTGAAAGCCATTGAAAACCTGGGACGCATGCCTACGCATGAAGAACTCGTGAAAATTCTCGACCGCTATGCCCGCAGCGAGAAGGTGGCGTGGAAAGACATCAAGTTGCGTACCTTCATCACGGAAGGTAACTCGCGCAATGACCTCGCCTCACACGTATACGACATCACCTACGGCAGCGTTACTCCCCATGTAGACAACCTCGTCATCATCGACGACAGCATCGTGCGCGGCACTACGCTCAAGGAAAGCATCCTCAAAATCCTCGACCGCCTGCATCCTAAGAAGATTGTAGTGGTGAGCAGCAGTCCGCAGATCCGCTATCCCGACTATTACGGCATCGACATGCCTCGGTTGGAAGAGTTCTGCGTGTTCCGTGCCACCATCGAACTTATCCGCGAGCGCGGCATGTTCGACCTCGTGGAAGACACCTACCGCAGGTGCAAGGAGGAACTGAAGAAGCCTAAGGCAGAGATGAAAAACTGTGTACAGGCCATCTACAAGCCCTTCACGGTGGATGAAATCAACAAGAAGATTGTGGAGATGCTGCGTCCTGAGGGTATGACCACACCCGTGGAACTGGTCTACCAGTCAATAGAAGGACTTGAAACAGCCATTCCTCACAACAAGGGCAAGTGGTACTTCACGGGCGACTATCCCACACCGGGTGGCATGAAGCTCTGTAACCAGGCCTTCATCAACTACGTGGAGAAATACTACGACATGAAATAACCAACAAAAGATATACTCGAAACTATATAGAGATGAGAAACGTAACATTAGTATTGGAAGACGGAACGAAATTTCACGGCAAGTCGTTTGGCTATGACCAACCGGTAGCCGGTGAGGTGGTGTTCAACACGGCCATGATGGGTTATCCGGAAAGCCTTACGGACCCCTCTTATGCGGGTCAGTTGATGACGCTAACCTATCCACTGGTGGGCAACTATGGTGTCCCACCGTTTACCATTGAACCCAACGGCATAGCCACGTTCATGGAGAGTGACAGGATTTATGCTTCGGCAATCATCGTGTCAGACTACAGCGAGAATTATAGCCACTGGAACGCCGTGGAGAGTTTGGCAGACTGGCTCAAGCGCGAGAAAGTGCCCGGCATCACTGGCATCGACACGCGTGAACTGACCAAGGTGCTCCGCGAGCATGGTGTGATGATGGGCAAGATTCTCTTTGATGATGAACCCGACAATGTGCCCCAGGCCAACTACGAGGGTGTGAACTTCGTGGACCAGGTGAGTTGCAAGGAAATCATCCGCTATAACGAAGGTGCCGGCAAAAAGGTGGTACTCGTGGACTGTGGCGTGAAAAACAATATCATTCGTTGTCTCATCAATCGTGGTGTCGAGGTGATTCGTGTACCGTGGAACTACGACTACACGGCAATGGACTTTGACGGACTCTTTCTGGCCAATGGTCCTGGCGACCCTGACATGTGCGAAGATGCCGTGAACATTATCCGCAAGCAGATGAGTCAGAGCAACAAACCTATATGTGGCATCTGCATGGGCAACCAGTTGCTCGCCAAGGCCGGCGGCGCCCAAATCTACAAACTGAAATATGGTCACCGTTCACACAACCAGCCGGTTCGCATGGTCGGCACTGACCACTGCTACATCACCAGTCAGAACCATGGCTATGCCGTGGATGCCCAGACTCTCGGCAGCGAATGGGAAGAGTTGTTTGTCAACATGAACGACGGTTCCAACGAGGGCATCAAGCACAAGACCAACCCTTGGTTCTCCTCACAATTCCACCCAGAGGCTTGCTCCGGCCCTGTAGACACGGAGTTCATGTTCGATAAGTTCGTTGAAACATTAAAGTAATAGAAAAGAATGAAAGACCAAAATATAAAGAAAGTATTGCTCCTCGGTTCGGGTGCGCTGAAGATTGGTGAAGCCGGTGAGTTCGACTATTCCGGTTCGCAGGCTCTCAAGGCACTCCGTGAGGAAGGCATCAAGACGGTGCTCATCAATCCTAATATCGCTACGGTGCAGACTTCCGAAGGTGTGGCAGACCAAATCTACTTCCTTCCAGTACAGCCCTATTTCGTTGAACGTGTCATCGAGAAAGAACGTCCGGACGGAATCCTCCTCTCGTTCGGTGGGCAGACAGCCCTCAACTGTGGCGTGGAGCTCTACAAGAGCGGCGTGCTCGAGAAATATAACGTGAAGGTGCTCGGAACACCCGTGCAGGCCATCATGGACACAGAGGACCGTGAACTCTTTGTGGAAAAGCTTGATGAAATCAATGTGAAGACCATCAAGAGCGAAGCCTGCGAGGACATAGAGTCTGCCCGCAAGGCAGCCGCCGAATTGGGCTATCCTGTCATCATCCGTGCAGCCTATGCACTTGGAGGATTGGGCTCAGGTTTTGCCGACAACGAGGAAGAACTCAACAAACTTGCCGAAAAGGCCTTCTCGTTCTCTCCCCAGGTCTTGGTGGAGAAGAGTTTGAAAGGTTGGAAGGAAATAGAATATGAGGTGGTGCGCGACCGCTATGACAATTGTATCACGGTCTGCAACATGGAAAACTTCGACCCGCTGGGCATCCATACGGGCGAGAGTATCGTGATTGCTCCGTCGCAGACCCTCACCAACAGCGAATATCACAAGCTCCGCGCGCTTTCCATCAAGATTATCCGTCACATAGGTATTGTGGGCGAGTGTAATGTGCAGTATGCCTTCGACCCCAAGAGCGAGGATTATCGTGTCATTGAGGTTAACGCCCGTCTGAGCCGTTCTTCTGCTTTGGCTTCCAAGGCCACGGGTTATCCGTTGGCTTTCGTGGCCGCCAAGTTGGGCATGGGCTACGGCTTGTTTGAGCTGAAGAACTCTGTGACCAAGACAACCAGCGCCTTCTTCGAACCTGCCCTCGACTATGTGGTGTGCAAGATCCCACGTTGGGACTTGAGCAAGTTCCGTGGTGTCGACAAGGAACTCGGTTCGTCCATGAAGTCAGTGGGCGAGGTGATGGCTATTGGCCGCAACTTTGAGGAAGCTATCCAGAAGGGCCTCCGCATGATTGGCCAGGGCATGCATGGATTCGTGGAGAACAAGGAGCTTGAGATAGACGACATCGACGCTGCTTTGCGTGAGCCTACCGACAAGCGTGTGTTTGTCATTTCCAAGGCCATGCACAAAGGCTATACAGTGGACGACATACATGAACTGACCAAGATAGACAAGTGGTTCCTTGAAAAACTGAAGCACATCATCGACATTGATGAGGCTATGAAGCGCTGCAACATCAACACGCTCGACAAGGAATTGCTCCGCACGGCCAAGGTTTATGGATTCACAGACTTCCAGATAGCTCGTGCCGTTGGACTGGAACAGGAACTCCACAGCATGGCAAAGGCTGGACTCGTGGTGCGCAATCTCCGCAAGAACTACGGCATCGTGCCGGTAGTCAAGCAGATTGACACGCTTGCTGCCGAGTATCCTGCACAGACCAATTATCTCTATGTGACCTATGCTGGAGTGAAGAGTGACATCACCTTTGAGAACGATCATCGTTCTATCATCGTGCTTGGTTCCGGTGCCTATCGCATCGGCTCGTCCGTAGAGTTCGACTGGTGTGGTGTGCAGGCTCTCAACACCATCCGCAAGGAAGGATGGCGCTCGGTGATGATCAATTACAATCCGGAGACTGTCAGCACGGACTACGACATGTGCGACCGTCTCTACTTCGATGAGTTGACCTTCGAACGTGTGCTCGACATTATAGATCTGGAACAGCCTCACGGTGTTATCGTGTCTACTGGCGGTCAGATTCCTAATAACTTGGCCATGCGTCTCGACGAGCAGCATGTGCCTATCCTTGGCACGAAGGCTCAGGACATTGACAATGCTGAAGACCGTGCCAAGTTCTCGCAGATGCTGACCAATAACGGAATCAACCAGCCGGAATGGAGTGCGCTTACAAGCATGGAAGACATAGACCGGTTCATAGACCGTGTGGGATTCCCTGTCTTGGTACGCCCCAGCTATGTACTTTCGGGTGCTGCCATGAACGTATGCTCCAACGAAGACGAATTGAAGCGGTTCCTGCAGTTGGCTGCCAATGTGAGCGAAGACCATCCAGTGGTGGTGAGCAAGTTTATAGAGCATGCCAAGGAAATTGAAATGGATGCCGTGGCCAAGAATGGTGAAGTCATTGCTTACGCCATTTCCGAGCATATTGAGTTCGCCGGCGTGCACTCAGGAGATGCTACTATCCAGTTCCCGCCTCAGAAACTGTATGTCGAGACTGTGCGCCGCGTGAAGCGCGTAGGTCGACAGATAGCCAAGGAACTCCACATCAATGGTCCTTTCAACATCCAATTCATGGCTCGTGACAACGATATCCTGGTCATAGAGTGCAATCTCCGTGCCAGTCGTTCGTTCCCATTCGTGAGCAAGGTTCTCAAGATCAACCTTATCGAACTTGCCACCCGCGTGATGCTCGGCTTGCCAGTGGAGAAGCCGGAGAAGAATCTCTTCGACTTAGACTATGTAGGCATCAAGGCTAGCCAGTTCTCTTTCAACCGCCTGCAGAAGGCAGACCCCGTTTTGGGTGTCGACATGAGTTCTACTGGCGAGGTCGGATGTTTGGGCGACGATACAAACACCGCACTCTTGAAGAGTATGCTCAGTGTGGGCCAGCGCATTCCTGCCAAGACTATTCTGTTGTCAACAGGTAGTGCCAAGCAGAAGGCCGATATGCTCGACGCTGCCCGTATGCTTGTCAGCCATGGCTATAAGCTTTATGCTACAGCCGGCACCAGCAAGTATCTCACGGAGAATAACATCGAGAACACACGTGTGCTGTGGCCTTCGGAAGAAGCGGAAGGCGGAGCCCCCAAGGCATTGGAAATGCTCCACAACCATGAGATAGACATGGTGGTGAACATTCCTAAGGACCTTACAGTCTCCGAACTGTCGAATGGTTACAAGATTCGTCGTGCAGCCATCGACCTTAATGTGCCGCTGATTACCAATCCTCGATTGGCAAGTGCCTTCATTACCGCTTTCTGCACGGTGAAAATTGAAGACATTGACATCAAGAGCTGGGAAGAGTACAAGTAAAGCAATAGCATTTCAAGTATAAGAAAGAGAATCTGCGTCCTTAGTGGGGATGTGGATTCTCTTTTTCGTTTATCGCCTTTTTTATTTCCTTTCCCACTTATATACATGTTGGTTTCAGCCGAGGAGGGGGAGAGACAAGGCTTATCCGGAATTGTTAATGACACCTGATGTCGCTCATCATCTGAATGAATGTAAGTATCTTCTGAACCGGATAAGACTCCTGCACAGCCCGGTTGCTGCTTATTAGTGGCAGACTAATGGTGTATTAATGGCAGATTGACGGTGCGTTAGAGGCATGGTAATGGTGTATTAGTGGCAGACTAACGATGGGTTAGAGGCCGACTTCGGCTTTGTCTCATAGTCAGGTCACTCATTGTCACGGCCAAGGGCAACGAGTGACCAAACTGAGTAGATGATTGTGGGCATTTCGCTTGAATTTGACTAATAACGAATTGGTGATAGATGTGATAGATGTTTAACCATCTATCACTCATCTATCACTCCACCTATCATGCTTACATTCAGACGAATAATGTCGGATATTAAGAAAAGTGATAGATAGTGGTGAAAAAACGAAAAACTTTTCCTGCGCGCGTGCGTGCGTAAGAAGCCACCATTCTCCAATGCAACAAGAGGACAATACCCAATAAATGCGTGACTTCAGATCGTTTTATAACAAGTCATACAAAGCCTCCGGTAATCACTCCTCATTTCGGATACACCAGAAATAATCTGATGCTTTTGTTCCTGTTTTAACCTGTTATGCCTAAAGTGAAACTTCAATAAGACAAATATACACTTATTTTTTTCGTATAGTCAGAATTTTCCACTAACTTTGTCGGAGCAATAACAACATATTAATCCTTTACGAATGAAACTTACTTTTCTATCTCTGTGCATGGCTGTGATGCCAGCTTTGGCACAAACAGAACTTCAGGCAGGCGATTTTAACTATCATTACAAGGCATACACACAACGTGTGTCGTGCCATGACCCTTCCATTGTCATTGATTCTATCACCAATCCCAAGTCCGTGCAATATTATATCTATGGTTCACATTTGGGGCGAGGAAAGACTACTACTGCCGACCATTACCAAAAGTGGACGCTCTTTGGTGCCGGAGAGGAAGCAACTGGCGCGACGGGAAGTCTCTTTGCCGATGCTGACGGGCAACTCGTAAACTATGCCGATGCATACGCCACACACCTTGTGAAGAAGGTGAAAAACTACAAGGGTGAGGAAGTGTCGTTCGGTAATTTCAATGCTCATGATTGGCAGTTCAAGGATTCTAAGGTAAACGGAAACCAATGGGCACCAGACGTTATATGGAACAAGACAATGAAAAAATGGTGTATGTACATGAGTCTCAATGGCGACAAATGGGGCTCAAGTATCGTGTGCTTTGTTTCCGACAACATTGAAGGACCTTGGCAATATCAGGGCCCGGTAGTGTTCTCTGGATTCCAAGGCACTTACGATCATAATGGATTCACCAAGACAGACGATTGGAAACAGACAGACTTGGCTATAGCTACGGGCGATACGGAACTCCCGGCACGCTATAAGGTGGGAGGTTCCTGGGGCACCTATTGGCCCAATTGCATTGATCCTTGCGTGTTCTATGATGACGATGACAACCTGTGGATGTCGTATGGCTCATGGTCGGGCGGCATATTCATGCTTCGTCTGAACAAGGAAAACGGCCTGCGCGACTATACATACACCTTTGGATATGAAGTGAAAGGCCAGCAGGCTACGCCAGGCTCGGCAAATGCCAACTGTACCAGCGACCCTTACTTCGGCAAGAAAATAGCCGGTGGCTATTATGTGTCGGGCGAGGCCAGTTACATAGAGAAAATAGGCAAGTATTACTTCCTGTTCATGAGCTATGGTGAGTTGCAGAGCACAGGCGGTTATCAGATGCGGGTGTTCCGTTCCGATTCTCCTACCGGACCTTTTGTAGACCCCTGTGGCACCTCTGCCATCTACCAAGATAAGTATGTGTTGAATTATCATAGCCAGAACGGCAATGCCAAAGACTACCGCGGATTGCTGCTCATGGGCGGTTATCAGTGGCAGACCATGCCGTCGCCCGAGATTGCGCAAGGTCACAATTCCGCCTTTACCGACAAGGAGGGACGTTCGTTCGTGGTTTACCACACCCGTTTCAACGATGGCGGCGAAGGTCATGAGGTGCGTGTCCACCAACTCTTCCTCAATGACGAAGGCTGGCTGGTGTCCGCTCCCTACGAGTTTGACGGAGAGACGATAACCAACGAACAGATAGCCAAGCAAGCATCGATAGACAATGATGAAATCCCCGGAACCTACCAACTCATCATCCATCAATACGACCAGAACACACCAGGGCGCGCTTATGAGAAACCTGTCAACATTACCCTTGCCGCTGATGGAACAGTGACGGGAAACAAGAAGGGAAGTTGGACTCGCACGGCCGGCACCGATTTCATCACCTTGACGCTGGCAGGCGTAGACTATCGGGGCGTCCTGGTACGTCAGACCATTGACTACACCGATATACCTGCCATTTGTATAGCTGCCGTCTCGTCCTCAAGCGGCAGCACCACATTGGGACAGAACAACTTTACCCGTCAACAGGAAATATGGGCAAGCAAGGCTGAAACCAAGTCGGCCATTGCCTACACCTATGACAGACAGGAGATTCCTTACTCCGACGGAGCCACTCTTTCCACGCATACCACTCCTCAGACAAAGTCTTATTTGGGAACAACAGTAACGTGGAAATCGAGTGATGCAAGCATCCTTTCGGATGCAGGTGCCGTCAAGGGCAATGGAACGGTGGCCATGACGCTAACAGTAGCAAAGGAAGACGAGAGTTTCAAAAAGGTCTATACACTGAAGGTAGATAGGGATGCGACAGATGCCATGCCCGTGTTCTATCCGGAATCACAGCTGAAGACTACAGACCTCGGCTTTTGGCAGAACTTTTCCAAACGCTATTATCAACTCGCTGCAGGTGGAAAACTGCAATTGAAATTCCGCAACCACAGCAATATGGCGGAGAACTACAAGAACTGGATTCTCGTGGCGTGCAACAATTATGAGCGTGCCAACAATGGATACAAGGAATACTTGGTGCTGCGCAATGACGCCTATGGTTGGGGAACGGATTACGATGCTGCAGGCTTGTCGCATGATTTTGACTGGAGCACATTCAAGCAAGACATGAACGATGCTCTCGTCGAGATGACGGTGGAATACACAACAGACAAGTCATTGAACATGAAGGCTGTCATAACCACCACTTCCGGCAAGACCTACAACTACTCTTACACGTGCAGCATCTCAGACAAGCCCAACAATGTAAAGCTCTTCCTCACGGGCGAAGGGTCATATTTCGACAGCGAGAACGTGCCTACGGCCATCAAGGCTGTCCGCCTTGGCGACAAGACGGACAATCAGGTCTATAATATCAGGGGACAGCGCACAGACAAATCCCATCAGGGCGTAGTGGTGACACACGGCAAGAAAGTATTGGTAAAGTAATTGGACTGTTGAAAATTAACATTCATGTATCGAGCAACAATGAAACATTTTCTGACAACTCTTTTGGTACTCTTTTGCTGTGTTATGGCAAAGGGTGCAGATGTTTATACTTCAGTAGCAGGCTTTGGTCAGCTGGATGGAAGCGGCCGCTTGGTGTGGAATTTCAACCCAGGCTGGCGCTTTTGTCTCGGAGACGTGAAAGGCGCAGAGACCATAGGCTTCGACGACAGCCAATGGCAGGTTGTTGCTACACCACATTGTGTGAAACTTGAACCGGCCGAGGCAAGCGGTTGTCGAAATTATCAGGGCAAGGCTTGGTATCGCAAGCATTTCGTGATGCCTAAGGAAACGGCAGGCAAGGATGTAACCCTGCATTTTGAAGCCATTATGGGCAAACAGCAATTTTATATCAACGGGAAACTTGTGAAGGAACACTTGGGTGGTTTCCTTCCCGTGAACATTTCACTGACGGATTGCGGAGTGAAACCCGGTGAGAAATGTGTGGTAGCTGTCATGGCAGACAACAGCGATGACGGCAGTTATCCTCCGGGCAAACCACAGGTGGCACTCGATTTTGCCTATCATGGAGGCATCTACCGCGACGTGTGGATGATAGCCAAGTCGAAGGTGGCAATCACCGACGCCGTTGATGCTGGTAAGGTGGCGGGTGGAGGCGTGTTCGTTCATTATGAAAATATAACGGAACACAATGCCGATGTTTATGTCAATACGGAAGTTCACAATGCGGGCAACAAGCCTTCAGCAGTTAAGGTGACACAATCACTGACAGACATGGACGGCAGGCGCGTGGCTTTTGCCTCTTCCTCCATTGTTCTCCAGGCAGGAGAAACCAAAAGCGTTTCGCAACGTTTCAAGGTGCGTCGTCCACATTTATGGTCGCCGGAGACACCTTATCTCTATCGCTTGCAGTCACGTGTAATCCAGGGAAAAAACTGTCTTGACGGTGGCGTGACGCGTATAGGCATCCGTTCGTTTGAATTCAAGGGCAAGGATGGATTCTGGTTGAACGGCAAGCGCTATCATCAGTTGATAGGCGGTAATCGTCATCAGGACTTCGCTTATGTGGGCAATGCCATGCCCAACAGTCAGCAGTGGCGTGACGCCCTGCGGTTGCGCAATGCCGGCTTCACGATAGTCCGCACGGCCCACTATCCTCAGGATCCTGCCTTCATGGATGCCTGCGATGAACTGGGACTCTTTGTTATAGTCGCCACTCCCGGGTGGCAGTTCTGGAACAAGGACCCCAAGTTTGCCGCCATGGTGCAGCAGAACACACGTGACTTGATACGTCGTGACCGCAACCATCCATCCGTCTTGATGTGGGAACCAATACTCAACGAGACCCACTTTCCCAAGCAGTTCGCCCTTGATGCACTGCAGGTGACCAAGGAAGAATATCCCTTTGCCTATCGGCCCGTGTCGGCAGCCGACTTGAACTCGGCTGGAGTGAGAGACAACTACGACCTTGTGTATGGCTGGCCCGTTGATGAAGACAAGAAGAACGCACCCAAGCAGTGCATCTTCACTCGAGAATTCGGAGAGTATGTGGACGATTGGTATGCCCACAATGCCATGAACCGGGCCAGCCGCAGTTGGGGCGAACGGGCCATGAAGGTACAGGCTGAAGCCTTGACGGAGACCATCGACTTGATGTATCACACCAAAGGACAGTTCATTGGCGGTTGTCAGTGGCATCCTTTCGACCATCAGCGCGGCTATCATCCCGATCCTTTCTGGGGCGGAATCTACGATGCTTTCCGCCAAAAGAAGTATGCCTATTACCTGTTCCATAGTCAGATGCCTGCCACATTCAAGAGTGATGTGGTGGAGAGTGGTCCAATGGTCTATATGATGCATGAAATGACACCATCGTCTGAGCCAGATGTAACTGTCTACAGCAACTGCGATTCCGTGCGGTTAAGTATCTATGACGGGGCTAAAAGCTGGACTTTACCTGTAGAACATCAGGCGGGTCACATGCCCAACAAACCCGTTGTGTTCAAGGATGTGTGGCACTTTATGGACGCCCGTTCTTATAGTTACAACAAGAAATCTTGGCAAAAGGTGAACCTTGTGGCTGAGGGAATCATAGGCGGAAAGGTGGTCTGCACAGACATGCGTATGCCCTCACGGCGCAGTACGAAACTCCGTCTTTATGCTGATACCATGGGCAAGAACCTTGTGGCAGACGGATCCGACTTTGTTGTGGTGGTGGCAGAAGTAACTGACGACAGTGGCAATGTTCGCCGATTGGCTAAGGAAGACATCGTGTTCTCGGTTGAAGGAGAAGGCGAGATAGTGGGCGGAGCCGAAAACAGTGCCAATCCACGTGCTGTGGAGTGGGGATCGGCTCCTGTGCTTGTGCGTTCTACCTGCAAGGCAGGTGCCATCAAAATCCATGCCCGTGTGCTCTATCCCGGTATGCATGCTCCGGCCGACGCCGAACTTGTTATCAATAGCGTGCCTTGTGCAGAAAAGATGTGCTACGATGTAACGGAAGTGTCCAAGGCTTACAGCAGGACAAAGACCGAGGACAAGGCAGTGACACAACAGGAGAAAGTGTCGGAACAGGAAAAGCAAAAGTTGCTGCGCGAAGTGGAGCAGCAACAGGCAGATTTCGGTATTCATAATTAAAACAAGATAGTATATGAAGAACAAGATGAAGGCATTGTTGATTTGCGCTATGATTCCTTTGGCATCGCAGGCGCAATGTACATTTGAAAACCGGTATACCAAGTCGCTTCACGATGTGATGGATGGTTTGCAGAAACGTTACCAGGTGAAGTTTAAATACACGGGTGTAGACACGACCGGCATGAAGATAACCTATGCCGACTTCCGTCTTCGTCCTTATTCCCTGGAGGAGAGCTTGCGCAATGTCCTTGCTCCGCTCGACTTGAACTACTTTGTTGACGGCAACGGCAAGTCAAGAACCTATCGCATCCGCAAGTATCGTTACCCAATGCGCCATGACGAAGAGGGAAAGGCCATGTTGGACTGGTTGAGTGGCAAGTATAGTAACAAGGAGCAATGGGAGTCGCGGCGTGACAGTCTGCGCAGGGAAGTGCGCCGATTGTTGGGCGTCGACGACATACTCGCCCAGCTTGTCCATAAGAAAGCCGTGCTCTCTTCCGTGCGCAAATATGATGGCTACACCGTGCAGAACATTTGCATAGAGACATTGCCCGGACAACACGTTTTCGGTACAATATACGCTCCTGTCACCAAGGGGAAACACCCGCTTATCATGTGTCCTATGGGGCATTTCCAGGCAGGCCGTTTCTTTGACGTGCAACAGAAACGCCTGGGCACTCTTGCCCGTATGGGTGCCATCTGTGTAGATATGGATTTGTATGGATGGGGACAGTCGGAGGGTGAAGTGGGAAAGGCTGCCCACGAAACCAGCAAGGCCCACCAGATGCAGGCCGTGAACGGCATTGTGCTACTCGATTGGACGCTTGCCAACCGCAAGGACATTGATCGGACACGCATTGGCGTGAATGGGGATTCGGGCGGTGGCACGCAGTCTGTGCTTTATGCCACGATTGACGACCGCTACACCGCCATGTGTCCTACGGTTAATCTGGCCAGCCATTTCGATGGCGGTTGCCCCTGTGAGAGCGGTATGCCTATCCAATTGGCTTGTGGCGGCACGTGCAATCCTGAGTTGGCCGCCACCTTCGCCCCCAAGCCCATGCTCATTATAAGTGACGGAGGCGACTGGACTCACACGGTGCCCTACATGGAGTATCCTTTTGTCAAACGAATCTATGGATTCTATGGCGCTGAAAATAAGGTGGAAAACGTGCATCTTCCAGACGAGGGCCACGACTTTGGTGCCAACAAGCGGAAGGCGGTCTACGATTTCTTTGTCAGAGTGTTCGGCCTTGACCGTAGCAAAGTTGATGAAGACAAGGTAACGGTGGAAACCGTGGAACAGCTGACCTGCAAGACAAAATAGCTTTGACACATCTGTAACATGAAATACAGACTGTTTTTATTACTCACTTTCTGCCATCTGTCGTTCGTTGCGATGGCTGCCTCAGGCTTTGATCGTCCTTGGAAGAACGGACGGCTGCAGGTGTCGGACAATGGCCGCTACCTGCAGCACGCCAATGGCACTCCCTTCTTCTGGCTCGGCGAAACGGCATGGCTGTTGCCCGAACGGCTTGACCGCGACGAGGCAGCCTTCTACTTGCAGCAGGTTGCCACGAACGGATACAACATGGTGCAGGTACAGGTGATGAACAGTACGCCCTCTTTCAATGTCTATGGCGAGAAGTCACTGGTCGACGGGTTCAACTTTGAACCTTTCCGCAACATGAAAGACCGTTACACCTATTGGGACCATCTCGACTACATAGTCAGTACAGCCGAGCGTTTCGGCATCTATGTAGGTATGGTCTGCATTTGGGGCGGCAACGTGAAGGCTGGGAATATGAACGAGGAACAAGCCAAGGCGTATGGCTCTTTTCTTGCAGAACGGTATAAGAACTGTCCCAACATTATATGGATAATGGGTGGCGACATACAGGGCGACATTCATCCGGAGGTGTGGGATGCCTTGGCGCGCAGCATCAAGGCCGTCGACCATAATCATCTGATGAGCTATCATCCCCGCGGGCGCTGCACTTCTGCCCGTTGGTTCAACAATCGTGAATGGCTCGATTTCAACATGTTTCAGAGCGGACACCGCCGCTACGGACAGCGCATGGGCAACAAGGACTATCCGATTCCGGACAACACGGAGGAAGATAACTGGATGTATGTGGACTCCTGCTTCAAGTATACCCCCGTCAAGCCTACCCTTGACGATGAGCCCAGCTATGAGGATATCCCCCAGGGGCTTCACGAGCCCAACGGCACTTATTGGCGTGCCAAGGACGTGCGTCGTTATGCCTACTGGTCTGTGTTTGCCGGTTCTTGCGGTCACACCTATGGCCATTGCGCCTTGATGCAGTTCTACAATCCCGGCTTTAGTCCTGCCTATAGTGCGCCCGATTCCATCAAGCCTTGGTATGAAGCCCTGAAATCACCGGGCTTCCTGCAGATGAAGCACCTCAAGTCGCTGATGCTCGCCTTCCCTTATTTTGAGCGTGTGGGCGATCAAAGCGTGCTGGTGGAGAATGGCGTGAAATACGACCGCGTGTGCGCTACTCGAGGCAAGGACTATATGCTCCTCTACAACTATACGGGCAGGAAGATGCTCATTGACCTGACCAAGATTTCGGGCAAGCGAAAACGACTGATGGTCTACGACCCTATAGACGGCAAGGTGTTGCCCTTGCAGGGGATGGACTGCGTGGACGGCAAACAGAAACGCTTTGAAGTGCCTGCCCGGCTCCTCGCCCACGACTATGTGGTTATCGTTGAAGACGCAGCCAAGGGGTATGAACATTTGCTTGGCTTCAAGCAGACTGCTGAGGAAAGAAACCTTGAAGAGTAATCATGGGGAAAATGTAGTTCTGTAAAACAACTGCTATCCTCCTTTTTATCCCATGTCTTGAGACAACGAAAGGTCGGGCTGCGTAGGGTAGAGGTAAGGCAAACATTGTCTGCGGATGACGTGTGGAAAGCTGGGCATGTGCCATTACGTTTGCCCTAACCATAAGAAAGCAAAAAAGGATTGCGGCATCTATATGCCGTAATCCTTTTTTGCGAAAGAGGCTTCATAGAGTATCTTCTGCGGGTTACTGCCCGAGTGATACACATATCTGAAGTTGAACGATGCGTCTTTGTATGCCTTCAAGTTGGTGGCGTTGATAAGTCCGTTGAGCAGGTTCTGGTGCATCTTGTCCTTGTTGAGTTCTATGACTCGCTCATTGTCGGCCTCGTTCATGAGCGAGTAGTAGTACACCAGTGTGCGTGTTTGTGGGTCGAACGCCATGCTGTCCGTGCGTGTATAGTCTCTCACGGGAGTGGGGCAGTACTTTCGGGTGAATTCGCGCGCCTCCCTATAGGCCCGGTCCTCCATGTTCTCGTGCTTGCACGCTGTGAGAGTAGTTACGGCAAGCACGGCAAGTAATAACTTCTTCATCGGTTTCTTATTCTATAAGTGTCGCTGAACGCACGCGGCTCAGCGTCTCTGGTGTCATCTGCAGATAACTGGCAATGTAGACCAGAGGTGCCCGCAGCACGATTTGCGGCGAGTTCTTGCAGAGTTTCTTGTATTTGTCCTGTGCACTCTCAAAGCGCACCAGGTCGGCGTGAATCTGCGAGAGGATGAGGCTCTCTTCCAGAATCTTGCGGTAGAGAATCTGTATGTTCACGGTGTGCAGAGCCACTTCTTCGAGCTTTTCCTTGGGCAACGCATAGATGACGGTCTGTTCGAGAGCCTCCACCTGCAGGCGTGTAGGCTCTTCGCGAAACAGACTCTCGATGCACATGAAGATGGAGTGGTCCACGCCCAGGTGCTCGGTAACCTCCTTGCCGTTCTTGAAGTAGAACTGGCGTATCAGTCCGTGGTCTATGTAGTAAATGTTGCGGCACACTTCGCCCGTCTTGAGAATCATCTCGTTCTTGGCAAACTTCATGGGCACCAGCACACTCTCGAGAATGTCGAGCTCGTCGTGCGTCATGGTGCTGTACTTTCGTGCCAGCTCGCGAGCGATGTCGCGTGTTGTGTTCTGCATCTCTTTCATAATATCGTTCAAGTTTTCATGTTGGTTAGTCGAGTTTCAGTACGGCGAGGAAAGCCTTCTGCGGCACTTCCACGTTGCCTATCTGCTTCATGCGCTTCTTGCCCTTCTTCTGCTTTTCGAGCAACTTGCGCTTGCGGCTCACGTCGCCGCCGTAGCACTTGGCGGTCACGTCCTTTCGCACGCATTTGATGGTTTCGCGTGCCACTATCTTGGCACCAATGGCTGCCTGGATGGCTATGTCGAACTGTTGGCGTGGAATGAGGTCCTTGAGTTTCTCACACATACGCCTGCCGAAGGTGACGGCATTGTCCTGGTGGGTAAGGGTTGACAGGGCGTCTACAGGTTCTCCGTTGAGCAGAATGTCGAGCTTGGCAAGCTTCGACGGACGGAAACTGTCGATGTGGTAGTCGAACGAAGCGTAGCCTTTGGAGATAGACTTGAGCTTGTCGTAGAAATCGATGACGATTTCTCCAAGTGGCAGCATGAAGTGTAGTTCCACGCGGTTGCCACTCACGTACTGTTGGTCTATCAGTTCGCCACGCTTGTCGAGGCAGAGTGTCATGATTGGGCCTATGAAGTTGGCTGTAGTGATGATGCTTGCCTTGATGTAAGGCTCCTCGATGTGGTCTATCATGGTGGGGTCGGGCAGCCCGGAAGGGTTGTGCACCTCTTTCACGCCGCCGTGCTTGTCGTAGACCATATACGACACGTTGGGCACGGTGGTGATGACGTCCATGTTGAATTCCCGGTCGAGACGTTCCTGGATAATCTCCATGTGGAGCAGGCCGAGGAAGCCGCAGCGGAAACCGAATCCCAGTGCTACAGATGACTCGGGCATAAAGGTGAGCGAGGCATCATTGAGTTGCAGCTTCTCGAGCGAAGCGCGCAGGTTCTCATATTCCGACGGGTCAATGGGGTAGACTCCGGCGAAGACCATGGGCTTCACCTCCTGGAATCCGTCTATGGCCTTTTCGCACGGACGTGCTATGTGGGTGATAGTGTCGCCCACCTTCACCTCGGTGGCGTCCTTGATGCCGCTGATGATGTAGCCCACTTCGCCGGTGTGCAGTTCTTTCTTGGGCACCATGTCCATCTTGAGCACGCCCACCTCGTCGGCGGTGTATTCCATGCCCGTGTTGAAGAACTTCACCTTGTCGCCAGTGCGCAGGCATCCGTTCTCTATCTTGAAGTAGGCAATGATGCCGCGGAACGAGTTGAACACACTGTCGAAGATGAGTGCCTGGAGTGGTGCCTTGTCGTCGCCCTTGGGATGGGGAATGCGTTTCACCACAGCCTCGAGTATCTCGTCCACGCCTACACCCGTCTTGCCAGATGCCCGGATGATGTCCTCGCGCTTGCAACCGATAAGGTCGATGATTTCGTCTTCCACCTCGTCGGGCATGGCGCTTGGCATGTCTATCTTGTTAATGACGGGAATGATTTCCAAATCATGGTCAATGGCCATATACAGGTTTGAGATGGTCTGTGCCTGCACACCTTGTGTGGCATCTACCACCAGCAGCGCACCTTCGCAGGCAGCAATGCTTCTTGACACCTCGTAGGAGAAGTCCACGTGTCCCGGAGTGTCGATAAGGTTGAGTATGTATTTCTCGCCGCCTGTTGTATACTCCATCTGGATGGCGTGGCTCTTGATGGTGATGCCGCGCTCGCGTTCCAAATCCATGTCGTCGAGCATTTGCCCTTCGGTCACTTTAATGGTTTTTGTGTATTCGAGCATGCGGTCGGCAAGTGTACTCTTGCCATGGTCAATATGTGCGATGATGCAAAAGTTGCGTATATGGTCCATCTATATGTTTGTTGCTGTGTGCTTGTTAGTTGATAAAAATATGCACAAAGATACAAAAAAAGTACGTTATAAGTCGCTGTAGGAGCTTATGACGTACTTTTTTTAATGAATTTTAAATACTCATCTAAGGTTCAAAATGCCGTTATCGCCAACAATCTTGTTTTCTCTGAGCAACCATCCCAAAGCCATGTAGAGGTTTTCGTCTTTCTCGTCAATGGCATTGCTGAGCGCTTCAAGGGTTTGGTTGTCGTTCTCGTGCAGGTAGTTCCACACCTTTCCTGCCACTTCTCCTGCTTTTTCCTTCAACATTTTCTTTATTGTGTTTTTACCCGTTGGCGGAATTAATTTAAGTTGATAAATATGAGTAAAAAGTTGTACA
>CAJKDU010000038.1 GCA_905198745.1 uncultured Prevotella sp.
TCACGTATCTGTCTTCACATGCAACTAATCGCTATTTTATCCCGAATTGGGGTAAAAATAAAGAATTCTCTGCACACTTGCAAAAAGAACGCACAAAAATTTTTATCGTAGGCAACTTCTATACCAAATACAATAAAGACCTATCATTTTGCCACCTTCACTCATAGACCTATTATATTCAAATGGCTGATGGAGGCTGACGGCAGATAGGCTTTGGGTAATTGTATATTGGTTTCTAAGCCATATGCCAGGCAAGGGCAAAAGAACTGATTGCCGTGTCTTCTGTCCTTGCCGGGCATAGTCATAAATGATAAATCGCCAAGACTTGGCGGCATTGTTTTAGCCTTTCAGCATTGCCAAAGCCTTGTTTTCGGCGGCTTCCATGATTTCGCGCTCTCCAGGTCCCTTGTCGTTGATGCCGCAGAGATGGAGGATGCCGTGGATGATGACCCGGTGAAGTTCGTCGTCATAGGACTTGCCGAACTGTTCGGCATTCGTGCGCACGGTGTCGAGCGAGATGACTATGTCTCCACTCACAGTGTCGTCCTCATCATAATCGAAGGTGATTACATCGGTGTAATAGTCGTGGCCGAGATACTCACGGTTCACCTCAAGTATCTTCTCGTCGTCAACAAACATATATCCTATCTCTCCCACCTTACGTCCGTAGGTAGCAGCCACGGCTTTAATCCAAGCCGAGGTGTCGCGCTTTCTTATTTTCGGCATCTTCACGCCGTCTACATTGTATGTTATCATAGTCTTGCTATTTAATTGTCGGAAGAAAATCACTCACATCCTTGCCGAAGTGTATCATCTCACGTACGAGGCTTGAACTTACGCTTGCCATGTCGGGGGCGGCATAAAGGAGCAACGTGTCTGTGCCTCCTATACGGCGGTTGATATCGGCTTGCTCACGCTCATACTCAAAGTCCTTGACGCTACGCACTCCCTTGATGATATACTGTGCCCCTTCTCGGCGGGCAAAGTCTATGGTCAAGTCGTTGTACACCTTGACCGCAACCCTCGGGTCATTGGCGTAAAGCCTGCTGATGGACCGGATGCGTTCGTCTTGTGAATACATATACTGCTTGCGTTCGTTGTAGCCCACACCTATTACCAGTCTGTCGAACAGGGGCAAGGCGCGGCGCACAATGGCATCGTGCCCTATGGTAAAGGGGTCGAAACTACCCACGAAAATTCCTGTTTTCATTGTTCCTTGCGTTTTAGAAGAGTGTCGGCTCCATCGGGGTACCATAGCCCATAGTGCGTCCGAAGTGATTGTAGGCAAGCTCTGTAGCCACACGGCCTCGGGGAGTACGCTTGAGGAAGCCCTCCATAATCAGGTAAGGCTCATAGACCTCCTCGACCGTTCCTCCGTCTTCACCGATGGCTGTGGCAATGGTGGAGATGCCCACGGGACCGCCCTTGAACTTGTCTATGATGGTGAGCAGTATCTTGTTGTCTATCTCGTCAAGACCATACTGATCGATGTTGAGCGCCGTGAGCGACATCTTGGCTATCTTGGTGTCTATACGCCCTGTGCCCTTCACCTGTGCGAAGTCACGCACGCGGCGCAACAGCGCATTGGCAATTCGTGGCGTACCACGTGAGCGACGGGATATTTCGTCGGCAGCCTCATCGTCGATAGGCACCTTGAGAATGCTGGCAGAACGCTTGATGATGCGCGCCAGGGTGTCGGGATCGTAGTACTCCAGATGGAGGTTGATGCCGAAGCGTGCACGGAGCGGAGCCGTGAGTGAGCCGCTGCGGGTAGTGGCACCGACAAGGGTAAAGGGGTTAAGGTCTATCTGGATAGAACGTGCCGAAGGCCCCTTGTCAATCATGATGTCGATGCGATAGTCCTCCATGGCAGAATACAGATACTCCTCCACCACCGGTGAGAGGCGGTGAATTTCGTCGATGAAAAGCACGTCGTTGGGTTCAAGCGAGGTGAGAATACCTGCCAAATCGCCGGGCTTGTCGAGCACGGGACCACTGGTAATCTTGAAGCCCACGCCCAATTCGTTGGCAATGATGTTGCTCAACGTGGTCTTTCCCAAGCCAGGAGGTCCGTGTAGCAAGGTGTGGTCAAGAGGTTCACCGCGATACTTGGCAGCCTCGACAAACACCTCAAGATTGTCCACCACCTTCTGCTGTCCGCTAAAGTCACTGAACTTAAGCGGCCGGAGAGCGTTTTCAAAGTCTTTCTCCGCCGAGGTAAGCTGGTGTTCCTCCCGTATGTCAAAGTTATCGTCTATCATTCTTAGTTGCTATTGTTATGTTTGCAAAGGTAGTGCAAATGCGTGGAATATAAAATAAATCACATTTATTTTTATTCCCGGGCCTCACTATCCTCCTGCAAATTCCTTTTCGCCACATACTCTGTCGGCGAGCAGCCCACTACTTTCTTGAAGCACCTGCTGAAGTAATGCGGGTCGGAGAATCCACAGGCATACGCCACCGTCGACACGTTGTTTCCGGGCAAACTGAGCATTTGTCGGGCCCGCTTGATGCGCAGGTCGAGGATGAAATTAAGCGGTGTGCACCCCAGCGTTTCCTTCATGCGCGAATAGAAGAGAGTCTTGCTCATGCCCATGTGGGCTGCCATGTCTGCCACCTGCAGACTGGAGTTTTCTATGTTGGCGTTCATATATTCCATGAGGCGGTCGGCAAACAGCCTTTGTTCCGAGAGTGTTTCCTCGGGCAAGGTGGTGTGCAACGCATCGAGCGACGGTTTGCCGCCCAGGAGTTCCTGCAGGCGCTGCGAGAAGCGCTCAAGCTGGGCATTGGCGGCAAGTTGCACGTCCTCAATCTGGGCACGAAGTTCGTAGATATAGCGCACGATGCCGATGACGGCAATGCCCAACAGCGCCATGAGCAGTGAATAGAGAATCTTTGCCCAAACAGTCTCACTGAACTTAGGCTTTACCACAATGGTTAGCGTGCGTACCCGACTGTTCCAGATGCCGTCGCCGTTGGTAGACATCACCTTGAGCGTATAGATGCCGGGAGGCAAGTTCATCAGACTGAGCGAAGGGTTATCGCTCACTTGCCATGCCTCGTCTATCCCTTCCACCTTATATTTATAGAGTATGGTAGTGTTGCAGTTATAGTCAAGCGTGGAAAAGTCTATCACCAGGTTGCGCTCATGTCTCGCCAGCACCAACGTGTCGCCCATGTTGTAGTCGCCCGGTTTCTCCTTGCCCTCGACGGCTATCCGCACCAAAGCCACTTCCGGCGAATAGGCACTTTTCCGGAACTGAGCCGGTGAGATGGTGAGTGCCCCCTGGGTGGTGCCGAAGGTCATGGTGCCGCCAGCATAAAGCGGACATACTTCGGAAAAGATAAACCCGCCACCAAAGTCCTTGAGCGAAAAGTTGACAGCCTTGCGCTGTGAGGGCACATACTTGGTGAGTGCCATCTCACTCACTATCCACAGATTGTCATGCGAATCGGTTTGCAGGGTGAGGCACACGTCGGACACCAAACCGTCTACAGTGGAAATGTTGTCGAACTGCAACTGGTCTGAAAGCAGGTTGCCGCCCTTGATTCTGCCCACTCCGCCACCCAGGGTGGCCAGCCATATATGTCCGTGAGAGTCGCCTACTATCTCCATCACGTCGTTGTTGGGCAACGATGTGAGTCGCTCGCTGCGGGTGTTGACGTGGAAACGGGGATTGCGTTCGTGCGGATTGAAGGTGACCAGCCCTGACATGGTGCCTGCCAGCATTACGCCACCTGCTGCATAAAGACAGCGCACACGACGGCACGCCTTGGGATAGTATGAGAAAGAGAGGAAACGTTCACCAGCCTTGCCTCCTTTCACCAGCCGGCACACGCCGCCACCGAATGTGGCTATCCAAAGTTGATGGCGGTCGTCTTCAGTAATGGCATAGACAGACGGGCAGTCAAGACCACTCTTTTCGTCTGCGAACCGCTTCACGGCAAAGCGGTCGTTGCCCTCTGGCGTCAACTTGAACACACCGTCTTTCTTGGTGCCAAGCCAATAGATGCCCCTGCTGTCCTGGAAAATGCAGTACACATTACTGCCAAACACGCAGGGTGACGTTTGGCACGTGCCCGAAGCAGAGAGATAACGGGTGATGCCGCCACGGACTATACGTACCACATCGTTCTTGTCGGCTATCCATGTCTGTGCCCGGTTGTCGTGATAGAGTGCCCTCACGAATTCGTCATTGCCTGCCATGCTCGACTTTTGCGGATGCGCAAGATGATGTTGTTCGCGAAGCACGGTCACCCCCGGATAGGTAGACATCCAGATGTTGCGCTGCCGGTCCACGCAGATATCTTTCACGATTTGCGTTTCCCATCCCTCCAAGGCCTTGAAGTGTGTGGGCGAATCGTAGAAATAAAGGCCATGGTCGGTAGACATGAGTATGCGTCGGTCGTCATAGGGAGCCAGGTTATACACCTGGTTCACGCCATGGGGAAGCCGTCCTTCCATTTTGCGCCCCGTTCTGCGGTCACGACACACCAAGCGTCCGCCCACACAAGTATAGTCGTACTGCCGGGTGACGGCATGGCGACGTATCAAGCACAAGGCTGCTCTATGACGGCTGACACGTCCAGTGATGCGCTGGGGATAGCGATCGTGCACCTTGTAGAAGTCGCCCTGCCTGGTCACCATGCAGGCATTGCCGCCGCCAAGTTCTGCCATATACGACACGGGCGGAAGCTTCTGTCCGCGAAACACGTCGACAAATCGCTGTTCTTTTCTGCGAAACAGGTAGGGTCGGTCTGCCACGATGCACCAGATGTCGCCCTCCACGTTCTCGCCTATCCAGTCTATGCGCCCTGACGGAAGCGGACATACGATGCCCGGCTCAGCCTTGTAGCACACAAAGTTGCGGCCGTCGTAGCGGTTGAGTCCGTTCCATGTGGCAAGCCAGACGAAGCCCATGCGGTCCTGTATGATGCGGCACACGGTATTTTCCGAGAGCCCGCTGCTTTGGTCAAGCCGTGTGGCGGTGTATGTGGAACCTGCCCATGCACGGAACGCGCAGCAGAAGGCAAGCAGAAAGGCAATGCAAGTTTTTCTCATGACAATTGCAAAGTTAATGCAAAAGCATGGAATAAGGAATAATTTGGTTTTCTATTTTTAATGCCTAACATGGTTTGGCAGACAAGCTGCCAACGGGGAAAGGAAAAGATTTGTAACGATTCATTGCTTTATTTCGTGTTTTTATTATAACTTTGCACGCTGAAAACATAAACGACTGATAGATTATGATTAGATTGCTTCAGTGTGCCAGCAAATGGCTGGCCGACTACACGTCGTGGTTTGTCATCGCCATAGCGGTGTTCACGTTCTTTGTTCCAGCGACGTTTGAATGGGTTTCAGGATTGACACAGACCATCATTCTCGGTCTTATCATGCTCACCATGGGCATGACTCTCACCACCGACGACTTCCGAATTCTCGCCCAGCGGCCCTTTGACGTGTGCATTGGTGCCGCTGCCCAGTTCATCATCATGCCCGGCGTGGCATACACATTGGTGCACGTGTTCCACCTGGAACCGGCACTCGCCATCGGCATCCTGCTTGTGGGATGCTGTCCGGGTGGCGTGTCGAGCAACATCATGACCTACCTCTGCCATGGCGACGTGGCTTTCTCCGTGGGCATGTCGTGCGCCTCGACCATCTTGGCACCGGTGATGACGCCGTTCCTGATGAAGCTCACTGCCGGACAAATCATTGCCATCGACGCCGTGGGCATGTTCACCAACATCCTTATCGTCACCATCATTCCTGTGGGCATCGGTGCCTTCTTCAACTACAAGTTCAGCCACCGCAGTTTCTTCCCCACCCTGCAGTCGCTCATGCCGGGCTTGAGCGTGGTGTGCCTCGCCTTGATTGTTGGCGGAGTGATAAGCACCGTGCACGACGATCTCGTGGCACGGGGATTCACACTCTTCATCTGGACATTCTCCGTGGTGCTGTGCCACAACTCGCTGGGCTACGTGCTCGGCTGGACGGCAGGCCGCCTCAGCCACTTCAACACCGCCAAGAAACGAACCATCAGCATCGAGGTGGGCATGCAGAACGCCGGACTCGCCACCAACCTGGCCACCAACTTCTTTGCTGCCCAACCGCTTTCCGTGCTTCCCTGCGCCATCTCGTGCGTGTGGCACAGCATCTCGGGCACCATACTTGCCAGCATCTTCGTGGCATGGGACAAGATGCACGGGGTGAAATATTAGCAGAAACTTCAGTAATCCGTATACATTAATGTTGATGAATAATGCTTATCTTTGCAGCAGAAAACAAAGATAAGCATTATTTTCTTTTTATGGACAGAATCATCAAGATAGACTCTATCGACGACTACAACAAACTTTGCGGCTTCGAGACCTTCCATCCGCTCGTGGCTGTGGTCGACATGAGCAAGGCGCGCCACATTGTGGAGGGCGACGCCACATACAGCTACGGCATATACTCGCTCTTCCTCAAGCATACTTATTGCGGCGACATCACCTACGGACGGCAGCCTTACGACTACCAAGAGGGCACTGTGACCAGTTTTGCTCCAGGACAGGCCATACACGTGAAGCATCATCCCGACTACAAGCCCAATGCCCTGGGACTGCTCTTCCATCCCGATCTCATCAGCGGCACCACACTGGGCAGGGAAATCAAGGACTACCGGTTCTTCTCCTACAACTCGCGCAAAGCACTCCACCTGTCGGAACGTGAGAAAGAAATCTACCGCGACTGTCTCGAAAAGATACGCACGGAGATTGAGCGGCCCATAGACCGGCACACCAAGACCTTGGTATGCCGCAACATTGAACTGCTGCTCGACTATTGCAGGCGCTTCTACGACAGGCAGTTCATCACCCGCGAACAGGCCAACCAAGACGTGCTGACCAGGTTTGAAGCTCTGCTCGAGGACTATTTCAACAATGACCGTGCCCTGCACGACGGACTGCCTACGGTAAAATATATCGCTGAAAACTGCTATCTATCGCCCAACTATTTCGGTGACCTTGTCAAGAAAGAGACCGGTCGCACGCCACAGGAGCTGATTCAAAACAAGGTGATGGACTTGGCAAAGAACGAGTTGCTCAGTTCCCAAAAGACGATCAACGAAATTGCCTACATGCTCGGGTTCCAATATCCGCAGCATTTCAACCGCTATTTCAAGAAGAGCACCGGCATGACCCCCGGTGAATTCCGCAAGGGATAACCGCAGTTTCTGATTTAGGCAGGTTGGGATTTCTGCCGAACAAACGATTGGGTATTTCAGTTTTCATTGTCAGAAACTTTGCACTGCAAACGCCTTCTACGCGCGCACGCGCACAGGAAAAAGTTCAAAAAATCGCCACCATCTATCACTAACGGCGTTTTTTGCAGTTTAACTCTTTGACAACAAGCGATATAGCAAGAGTGATAGATGCGTGATAGATGCAAAACAATCTATCACTCTATCACCTTTTTGGCAAGGCGGAAAAGTAGTTCATCCGAGATTGGGAGTGACACATGATATTGCCGTAAAGCGTTAGCATGACTTGCGTGCCGAAAGCCCAGCCTCTACTCAGCCCACTTTCTGTTTGGGCTTAACGATGACATACAATCATCTCTCCAAATTCTTGAAGACTCGGAAAAGTCCCTTGAAAGATATTAAAACGAGCGCCCAAAATCAGTCCGGCACTTTAGGCAATGAATGCCCACAGCGTGGGCACCCATTGCCCAGCGACTGGGACTACACGTAACCAGGCCGTTAAGATGCATTAGTGTGCCGTTAACGAAGCATTAGTATGCCGTTAACGCCCTCAAAGTAGCCCCTAACACTCGTTTCTCCACATCATTTCCGCCATAACAACTATCCTATTTGAAGACTTCGGACGCTATTTCAACAAGAAAAGAAAATTAACAAAAGAACAGCAAATAGGGGTACCCGATTTCGTCGGTTTACGATAAATTAGTAAAAGCGAGAAAAACCAAACTGAAAGAACCAACCTATTAATAAACAGAAGGAAAAGACTGGTATAGAGATGCAAGATACGGAGCAGGAGGCATCGCATTGTCTTCCAACAAGGACTGCATGTTGGTTTATCCCTTCGAGGAAACGCTCTCATGGTCTTACAATCATCATACGCCATACCTGTTAAACATGATGACGCTAACTAAAATATATGCACAAAAGGCCGGAGCCAAAGAACAAACCCGCATCATAACAGACAAGAAACTTTGTGGCGGTGCTGACTCGGTCATCATATCCGAATTCAGACAGCCCACCAAGAACCACTACTACCAAGATTATCAGGTGACTATCTTGATGACCAAGAAGGGGTATTTGCCGATGTACTACCGGCTGTTCTTCACAGAAGACGGGCTGAAGCACAAGGATGCGACCATAGATGCCGTGCTCAGAACCATGAAATATACCGAATACGCAGGATTCGTGAAGAAGGCGGAGAAAGCCAAGCACATATACTGGCCCATCAACGAATTCTACAAGAAACACGGCTATGAAAAGTATTTCACGGATACAACCGACCTCAATCTCAAACACAAGGACTACGGACTGGAGAAAGCCGAAAAGAACTAATCCAAGGCACAGCAACAGAACACCCAATAGATAATCTCTTGTCGACCGCCCGACCAAGTCCACTTAGGGCATGGCCGGGCGGGTGCTTTTCATAAGATGAAACCTAAATCATCAATTTTTCGTCTTCCGCAAGACAATATTTACATATTTTTCGTACATTTGCACAGATAAAGAGAATTATTAATAACAAAACAACGAATTAACCCAAGTAATGTTTATGAGAAAATCAGTTCTTACCCTCATCGCTTTGTTGACAAGCATCATCACACAAGCACAAAAGGTGGAATACACCACCTTCATCTACACCAGCGACAACCTCGCCGAAGAGATTGCCCAGAAAAGTTCTGAAGCCGAGTCGCGCGGCTATCTCGCCGACCTCTACAATGCCGGCAAAAACGCCTCCAAGGGCATCGCTTCAGGCTACGTATCATCGTTCATCGACATGGGTGTCAATGCAATCGGCTCACTCTTCACCAGCAACGCACGCCACCAGCAGGAGTGGACGGAGATGGTGAAGAAGGAAAACGTGTATCAGACAAAAATCAGCACAGTGTCGGAAGTGAACGACTTCTACAAGGAGACGTCCTTCGACGGAGCCATGGACCCCAAGGGCATGACGTTCGACGGCATAGGCTGTCTGCGCAAGGAAGGCCAGGACACCCTGTTCTATATCTCCTGCCACATAGACCGCTCAAAGATAAACCGCATCATCAACCACTCCAAGTTTGAACTGGTACTCGACACTCTCATAATCAGTCCTACGCGCAGCAACCTGCCCAACACCACGCTGGACATCCCCTACTCGTTCAAGGACCGCAAGAACTTCACTCTCTCCATGGACATCCGTCTGCTTTCCTCATGGATGAACGAGATTGTACAACTCCAGAAAGACCAGGAACTGGGCCACTTCTCCATCAACATCCCAGTGGACGAGAGCGTGCTCGACAGCAAGGGATTCCTACACTACGTGCGCCACGAAGGTCAGCCTGCAGCCTACCGGGTGTTGGGCGAGAGTTTCATCGTGCCACGCTCGTTCATGGGACACCGCGACGAGAACGACAACTACCGCAACAGTTGGGGCACGGGCGAGTACAAACTGGAGATAACGCTGAAGGAAACATGCGAGGCCACCGATGCCTACAAGAAAAACTGGAAGGCCGACCGCAAATACCGCAAGAGTCTGAAGCCACAGAAGGGATTCCTCGAAGCCAGTTGGCAGACCATTTCCAACCAGCGTTGGGACGAGATGTCGAAGTCGTGGGTCATCACCACCCTCAAGGCGCCCGCCAGCATCATCACCCGCGACCTGATAGACAAGCTCGGCCTCAACGCCACCACCGCATCGGCAGCCGGAGCCGGCTCGCAAGCCGCACAGATGGCAGCCATGAAGGCCGCCCAGGCACAACAGGCAGCCAAACAAGGGGCACAAGCCGCAGCACCGCAAAAACAACAACCCCAGCCATTACCACATTAAACACACAAGCATGAAAATACTACAAATTCTTTTTCTGTTGCTCCTGTGCATTATGAATGTCACAGCACAGGCAGAAACAGAAAATAGAAGCGTTCAAACCGCCTTTCCTGCCGATAGGTTTTCGTCAGGAAAGGCCGTTTGGGCGGACTCAAATCAAGACGCTAACCATAACCACACAGACAAAAGCATCGAAAAATATACCAAACAAGCAACAGAATTGTATGAGCAAGGAAAATACAAAGAGGCTCTGAATACATTAGACACGGCAATTACCAAGTGCGAAGTCAAAGGACTGTCATTTCAACCGCAGCACTTAACGCTCCTGCAAATGCGATATTCCATTTATTACAACAATCTGAACAATCGCTATAAAGCATATAAACTCATGGATGAAGACATGATGAAAATAGAAACAGCCCAGGTAGAAAAGAACACCATACACATGCTCAACCATCTATGCAGCATATTCGATTATTATAGCAACAACTATTCTGACTTTGCCAATTGGATGCGCTATTTCGGATTGATAGGAAGTATAGGCATGAACATTGCCCAAAAGAATAATTTTGAGCCGACTTTCTATTTTACCTTTGAGTCATATATTCTAAGCAAAGCCGTTGCGCTCTGCACATATTTCAACAGAAAGAAAAAGGAAAAAGATGCTTTTAGCGAGGGCAAACAAGCACAAGCAAGCATCATATTTGAATCTTTAGGAGCGATGGTCAAGTATCTTGAACAGATTGACGACGTGCTAAGACTATTCAAAGAACATATACCGAAGTACTATACTTACGACAGTTTCATTACTCTCCTTAATGCAGCGGAAGACTATTATCTGTATGTCAACTACAATCCTGACAAAGCCACGAGCTATATGAAAGAACATTTTGAACTTGTAAAAGACAAGAATCCAATATCTTACGCCACAGTGCTTATCAAGATGGGAGACTTCTGCAGAGAAAGGGGAGAATTGGATTATGCCGGAAAAGCATACGTTCTTGCGTCACAAGCCATAACAGACAGCAAGAATCTTACACTTGACAACAAGCTTACCATTGCTAGCAGATTTGCCTTACTGTTCCAGGCAAAGAAAGACTATGAAAACATGTGCAAGTTCGGATTCGCTGTTTTCGACCAGCTAAAGATTCTTTTAGATGGAAATTTCATTGCACTAACAGACAAAGACCAAGAAGACATGATAACTCTATACGGTAATCCTGCTTCTTGGCCAACGAAATGTCTTGCTTACTATCCCAACAAGGAAAAAATCTCCGGATACGTCTACAATACTATACTTTACAGTACGGGAATTCAACTTAAATCAAAAATATATTTGTCAAAGGCCATTGAACTATCGAACGACAAGGGCCTCATTACTTTGAAAGACTCATTAAATAAGTTGCGTGCACAACTCAAAGTAGAGAAATTCGATACGAAGCCTCTGTCCTCAAACAAGTTTGATAAATGGACTTGGGCTTCTGGCCACGGAAAGGGCCTAGACCACTTAAACATTCTTGAACGACAAGTCATTGAACGTGTTGCACACTCTTTAGTACAAGGGGGAAAAGATGTTTTATGGACTCAAGTACGCGACAAACTCCATTCGTCGGAAGCTGCCATCGAGTTTATCGTTACAGACATAAATGTCATGGCATTGGTAGTGAAGCCGGGGTGCAGCGCTCCTGTTCCAGTGGTGCTGACAAGCACAGACTCTCTGAAGAACGCCATGAGCAGTCTCAACACGAAATCGTCTGCCGCTACAGCCCGCAAACTTTACAACAACAAGACTATTGACTTGTACAGTATGCTGTGGCAACCATTGGAGAAAGAACTGAAAGGCGTAAACAAAGTGTATTACGCCACTCAAGGCATGCTCTACTCCATAGCCTTCGCCGCCATCAGCACACCAGACGGCAAGTATCTCACTGACCACTACGACCTCTGTCCTCTCACCACAACAGCGGAACTGGTGAAAGAAGAAACGGCAGAACGCCCGCAATCGATCTTGGCTATGGGCAACATCTACTATACCGACAAACAACGGCAACAGGTGGCAGCGGGCGACATCAGCGGTGCCAGAGGTGGAGAAGACGACACCTCCCTCGACGACTTCAGTGAGCGTGGAGCCAAGCGCTACCACTTCAAATATCTGCCTTTCACCAAGAATGAGATAGAAAACCTGAGCAGTACAATCAAAAACCACCGATTGACACTTATTGAAGAAACCGAAGCTACAGAACAAAACTTGCGCAAACTGCTGGACAAGAAACCAGATGTACTGCATTTGGCCACCCATGGTTTCTTCATTGCCAAAGCCGACGACGCACGCAAAGTGCCGTTCTTCCAGCACTACGAAAACGCCATAGATAATTCTATGCAACGAGCCGGCATCGCCCTGTCCGGCGCCGAGGACACCTGGACAGGAGCACAACAGCCCGAAGAGGCAAACGACGGGATTCTCACCGCCAACGAGGTGGCACAACTCGACCTTCAGGGCACACAGCTCGTAGCCCTCTCAGCTTGCGAGACTGCTTTGGGCGACTATTCTTTTGAAGGGGTGTTCGGACTGCCACGAGGGTTCAAGCAGGCAGGTGTAAAGTCGTTGCTTGTGAGCTTGTGGAGCGTCAACGACAAGTCTACATCGCTCCTAATGTCTTCCTTCTACCGATATTGGATGCAAGGCGAAACCAAGCAACAGGCTTTCAAGCATGCTGTCAAAGATGTGCGCAAGGATTATCCAGATCCCTTCTACTGGGCACCGTTCATGTTGCTCGATGCCCTTCAATAATCATCAACAGAATAAATCTACATGACACATACCACTCTTCCCCTAAAATGGCTGTTGACCCTGCTTCTCCTTGGCAGCGTCACGTGGCTTCATGCCCAGTCGGCCTATGAATACATTGAGGAACACCGCCAATGGATGAAAGAGCACTATCCCAAGGCAGAAAGTCTCAGCCAAGAGCAACAGCTCCGCGAGGCTGCCTTCGCCGTGATGGACGAAATGCGTGAGCCAGAAGCCATGGCATTGCTCCATGCCGTTGGCAAACATGTGCCCGAAGTAGAAACCTATGCCGCCTTTATGCAGACCGACGGCAAGGACTACAAGTTTGCCCACTCGCTCCAAGCCCTTCAAGCCCTGTATCAGCAAGCAGAACAACAACTGGGAAAGGAGAACCCCACCACAGGCTGGTGCAAATACTTGTGGATGAACTGCCGCAGTAATATGGAAAACATATATCCTCTGATGGATGGCATTATCCAGGAACAGAAGACGGCGGCAAAGAAGAATCCCGACAAGGAGAACAAAGCCTTGGTATGCCTGTTCCAGCTGCTCAAGTTCGACGCATCCCAACTTATAACGTTCATCACGTCACCAGACCTTTACGATGAGGTGCTACAGGCGGAACGGGAAGCCGTCAAGCTCTATCCCTTTGCTGACCAGACCCCCAGTCGTATGCGTGCCTGGCTTTACACCCGTCTCGGAACGGCAAAGAGTTCTTTCGCAGCCATTCACGAATCTGAGGCGGCTTTCAACAAAGTGGAACTATTGCCCGATTCTTTCTATGGACACAACACCAACACAGGCATTCTGCACAATGCCGAACATTACTTTAAACTTGCAGAGGACACCTACCTGAAGTTGTTCAAGCCAGGGCATCCGGAAGTGATAGAATATTACGTATGCGCCGAGAGTGCCAGGGAAAACTACAACACCATCAGCGATGACAACCTCAACGTGCTCAAGGTGTTCTATGATTATGCCTCTCAATACAACGGGCAAGGCACGCTGTCGACCCTGTTGCGCAAGGTGAACTACTGGAGCATGCTTGCGTCGAGAGGCAAGGAAATCAAGGATGCCTTCATGTGGCGCCCCATGCTGGAATCCTTCAGACAATATTTGGGTGAAGAATGTCCCTATTATTCTATGATGGCATTGCATTTGTGCGAGATTGTCTCACTCTATGCACCCAACGATTTCACAGAGGCATCACAGTTGTTTGACGAGGCCGTGGCAAAGGCATGGGGAACGGACAACATGAAGTCTGCCTATGTGCGCTATATGCTCTACGGTTCACTCAAGGACATCATGCCCCAGGTCTACAAAGAGAAAATAGAACCCATAGCAGAATTCTATGCCAAGAACCACAGCAATGATTTTGTATCCATCCTGCTCGGCCGCCGCATGGCACTGGATGTTTACATGGGAAGTCGCGATTTGAAAACGGGCACTAACATTCAGCAACGGGTTTGTGAGGACACAAAACAAAGATATGGAGCATCGTCATACGTCTATCTGCAAGAGAAGGCTATGGAACTCAACTGGCTGGCATCTTACGACAGCCAGTCGGCACGCAAGCAGTATCCCGCCCTCATTGAACAAATGAAAAAGGCACACATTGACCATACTGATGTATTGGGAGACTATGCGACACTGGAAAATGGAGCCGGAAACCTTGAACTTGCCGCCAAGCTCTACCAACAGGCTTACGACGAATCAAGCAACGAGGGGTTGACCCACAAGAGAGCCTACCTGTTGCTGTCAAAACTGAGTGTGCTTCCCTTTACCAAAGATACGGAGGAAGAACAGGAAAACGTGTATGCACAAGCCCGAAAGATACTGGACGCCAACACCGACTCGCTCTGTTTCATCCCGACCAACTACAGCCTTGCTGCCGATTGGCTCTACTCAAAAGGTAGAGTTCAGGAAGCGCTGGACATGGTCAATAAGGGCATCGAGGTTTGCAAATGGCAGGATTCAGGATTCTCAAGCACTTACATCACATTGTTGACCAAACGATACAACATCTACATGTATGGTCTTGACGACATGCGCACAGCCTATAAACTGATGAACGAAGACCTGGAAGTGTTCGAACAGCAGAACCTCAACTACTACACCACAGACATGCTCGACTTCTTGTGGGGTGTCTATAACCTGATGCCCAAGAACAGCAACAACCTGTTCACCCTCATGAAATACTTCACACTCATCGCAAAGATGACCATAAGCATAGGACAGCAAAACGGCATGGAACCGAATTACATGTCAGTTTATGGCGTCAGATTGTATTGCGAATTGATCCGCTTCTATATCCAAGGCACGAACATCAAGAAACAAGTCAATACGGATCTGTTGTCCGAAGATCAACGTGCGGCATGGACAAAATCATGGAAAGACTTCGACAAAAATTTCGATATGCTTGCCGGGATAGAAACCCAATTGAAACAACTGCAAGAACAACTGCCACAATTCAACAAGCAAATCGGTTATTTCAACATGCTTGACGCTTTCGAGAACTACTATCTGTACCTGAAGCCTGACAAGGAAAAGGCCTTCAGCTATATGATGATGCACAAGGAAGAAAGCAAGTCGCTTTTCCATGAGGAACACAGAAAAGCCTGCCTGAATCTCTTTGACTTCTATTTACAGAACAAACAATACGACGAAGCCAAACAACTCTATGCACAAGACATCAAACCGCTGGAAGAAGACGCACAGGCTACACCCAGTTCCAAATTACCTCTCTACAACCTCATGTGCAACCTCTGCCTGGCGCAACACGATTATGAACACATGCTTCCGTATGCCCGTAAGCACTATGAGGCTGTAAAAGACATCATGAGCCGCAACTTTCCCATGCTCACCGAACAGGAACAAAACGCTTTCATGGAGAACTATGGAGACCCATCGGCCTGGCTTGCCACCTGTATGGCGGGAATGAGGGACAAGCAACAGATAGCACCCGAGGTCTACAATGCCGTGCTCTACCGCACCGGCATACAGTTGCGCTCACAACGGGAAACACGTGATGCCATCTTGAAATCAAACGACAAGGCGCTCATCTCGTTGGTTGACTCGCTCAATATCCTACGTTCGGAACAGAAGGCCATCAAGTTTGACATACTCCATGAAACGCAAGAGGAAATCAACAGGAAATACATATTAAATGCTTCCTACCAACAACGTATCAACCTCCTGGAACGGAGTATTGTGGACCAAGCCGCACCTTATCGCGACAAGACACCGCTCGATGCCACATGGCAGCAGGTGCGCAATCAGTTGAAGGATGGTGAAGCCGCAATGGAGTTTACCTATGCCTATCCCTATTGGATGGCATTGGTGCTGACACCTGGGTGCAAAGAACCGAAGGCCATTCCACTAGTCGTGGCAGACACACTCGCCAACCGGATGAAAGCATTGGGAGTTACTTCTCCCACAGCCATTGCCCGAAAACTCTATAATGACAAAGCCATCGACCTCTACGCCATGCTCTGGCAACCACTGGAAACAGAGTTGGGAGAAATCAAAAGGGTTTACTATGCCACCCAGGGATTACTCTCTTCCATAGCCTTTGCCGCCATAGTCCGACCTGACGGGTCTTTCCTCACAGACCATTACGACCTCTGCCCGCTCACAACGACGGCACAGCTATTGACCCTAACGGACGAACATCAGCCTAAATCCATACTGGCCATGGGTGACATCTGCTATTCAGACAGGCAACTGGAACAGGTGAGCCAGGGCGATACCGAAAATGCCCGCGGCGACGAAGACACTACCATTGATGATTTCAGCGAACGTGCCTCCAAACGTTACCACTTCAAATATCTGCCCTTCACGCAAACGGAAGTGGCACAAATAGAGAATGCCTTTGCCAACCGACAGTTCACAGTAAGGGTACGCACGGAAGCTACAGAGAAAACGCTTCGCAGTCTGTTGACACAAAAGCCTGAAGTGGTTCACCTCGCCACACATGGTTTCTTCATTGCAAACGAAACAAGAGCATTGAAAGTACCCTTCTTCATGCGTTACACTTTAGCTGCAAGCAATTCGATGCAACGTGCCGGTGTGGCTCTTGCCGGTGCTGAAGACACATGGAACGGCACGAAGGCACCACCAGAAGCCGACGATGGTATTCTCACGGCCGACGAGGTGTCACAAATCGACCTGCACGGCACTCAACTCGTAGCCCTTTCTGCCTGCGAAACGGCATTGGGCGACTACACCTTCGAAGGGGTAATGGGATTGCCAAGAGGCTTTAAGCAAGCAGGCGTGAAGTCATTGTTGGTCAGCTTGTGGAGTGTCAACGACAAGTCTACAGCCCTGTTGATGTCGTCTTTCTACCGTTACTGGATGCAGGGCGAAACCAAACAAAAGGCTTTCAAGCATGCCGTGACCGATGTGCGCAAACTTTATCCACAGCCCTATTACTGGGCTCCATTCATGTTACTCGATGCCATTGAATAAAAACAAAAGACTATGTTACATCTTAAAACTTTAATAACCGTACTGGCGGTTTCGTCCACTCTGCTCCCTGCCCAGGCTCAAGAATGCTCACCCAAGATGGCTGAGTATAAAGCCGGCTGCCAGAAGATGCTCGACGGTATAGCCAACAAGGACAAGTATGCCCTGTATGAAGCAAAGGAAGACTTCAGCAAAGTCAGCATGGAAAGCATTGAACCGAAATGCAAGGTGGGAAAACAAGCCGAAGGCAAGGCCAGCATCCTGTTCTGCACAGAATTCGCCGACTCACTCATCAAGCACGACTTCATTGTCAACGACCTTGACGACATCTCCATCATGCGCAATGCCGACGACAGCGACCTCCTCGTCTTCCACCGCTCCATAGCAGCCAAGGGTACTCTCTGCTACGAATGGGAGGGTTGCGGAAAATGCGAGTTGCTGCTCATCACACAAAAGGGAGGAAACGTGAAGGTGACAGTGACCGACGAGTCATCGGGCAAACAATACACAGCAAAACCTGATACAAAAGGCAACATGAGCTACGTGACTTGGGATATGGGCATTTCTGACGGCACCTATTCCATCCGCGTGGAAAATCCAGACTCGCAACCCGTATCTTTTGCCATAGCACTCAACTAAAGACAACAAACCATATGAAAAGGCTCCTGTTTCTCCTTGCCATCCTCATCTTCCACCTGCACCCGGTCCTTGGCCAATCGTGGATAGCACAGATGCGCAGTGCCGACCAAAAGGCCAAAGCGGAACAATGGCAGGAAGCTGTCGACTGTTACACTTCTGCCATCAACGCCACACCCGACAAGACCGCCAAGACGGAATGCCTGCAACACCGTGCGTCTTGCTACAAACATCTGGACCGCTATGACCTTGCCCAGGCAGACTATGAGGCTGCTCTTGACCTGTCGACAGGCCAGGATATAAAAGCCTCCATAACCTACAACATGTCCGACCTGCTCATCCAGACCGGTCAATATCCCCGTGCCATCTCTTTACTTGAAAACATCAGGTTGAACAATCCCGAACAAGACTTCAAGCGACTGGCCAACCTCTCCACTGCTTATGCCTATACAGGACAGGAAAGCAAGGCTCTCGCCATGCTCAATGATGTCATTGCCCACTATAACACAAACAATGCCACACGGGCACGACTCCTGCAAAACCGGGGCTATATACTGTGGAGCCTCAACAAATACGACCAGGCTCTGCAAGACCTCAACGAAGCCTTGCTGCAACTACATGGAAACACATACTATATTACCCTTGCCAATAAGGCTTTGGTCAAAGCGGAAACAGGAAGATACGAACAAGCATTGCAACATATTGACGAGGTGTTGAGATGGCAGGCACAAGTACTCGGCACCCGTCATTCCACCTATCTCATCTCGCTCCGCAAAAAGGCGGAAATCCTGCTTAAGGCTAAACGGACACAAGAAGCCACACATGCCTATAAAGATTTCTTCTCCGCAGAGAAGGATTATGTGCGCTCTAACTTCGGATCCATGACCGAACAAGCGCGCCTTGACTTTTGGCTAAAAGAAAATCCACTAGTATCGGAGATGTTCTCGTTAGGCAATGCTGCAGCGCCACTACTCTATGATGTGGCGCTTTTTCGCCGCCACATTGCACTGATGGGCAAACGCACTGCTGAAAACCACAAGGAGTTGGAAACCACACTGGCACACGACCACACTCAAGTGGCAAACCGACTGCAAGCGCAAGAGGCAGCCATAGAGTTCGTCTGCTATCAGAACCTGCTGTCCGGTGATTCGGTCTATGCCGCCATCATCTGCACCAAAGCAGGAACAAAATACGTGGACATAGCCACCCGTAAACGACTTCACAACCATCGCTTCGGCAGAACGACACTCCAGCAAGCCATATGCCAAGGTGCACGTCATGCTTCAGCCATATACACAGATTCCACACTTGCCGCCCTGGTTTGGGCACCTGTATGCCAAGTGCTTCCATCCTCTATTAAGCGTCTCTATTTTGCGCCCGAGGGCATCTTCCAAATGCTCGGTATAGAAAACCTTCCCTATCCTGCAGCACAGAAGTTGGACCTGCGTCGTGTTTCGGCAACCAGTCGCATCCATTCTGCCACTTCCCCTGCAAACGGAAAAACTTTGGTCATAGGCGGACTCGACTACAACCAAAAGCGCTCTTCCACCCCATCAATTTCATCTTCCTCGAACCATACGGCCTATGACACAGCCTTGCGAATGTGCGGTGCGCCATTATCGTTCAAGAATCTGCCGGCTACGATTCCCGAAGCAGATACCGTGGCACATGTCATGGGCACTGATTGCCGCCAAGTGATATGGGAACAAGAACTTAAAGAGGTTCTAAACAAATATGCCGTTGTTCACCTCGCCACTCATGGTTACAGTCTGGAGGTGTCACTTAATCCTCCATCCATATTTCTCCGTGATTCTCTGCGACACGACAATACACTCTGGGCATCGGGGATGGCTCTGACAGGAGCCAATGTAGAAGGCAAGAGCGAAAGCGGAGAGGACGGATTGCTCTCGGCACGGGAACTGTGCGACCTTGACCTGTCAAACGTGCACTTCATTGTTCTGTCGGCCTGCC
Source organism: uncultured Prevotella sp. (assembly GCA_905198745.1). GTDB lineage: Bacteria > Bacteroidota > Bacteroidia > Bacteroidales > Bacteroidaceae > Prevotella. The sequence continues at coordinate 19,904 of CAJKDU010000038.1, forward strand.
AAACTGCCCAAGGTGTGGTCTGTGATGAAGGTCCAGCCGGCATGCTCAGAGCATTGAAGAAAGCGGGTGCCGGTACCATCATAGCCACCTTATGGGCTGTCAACGACAAGTCTACACGTCTCTTCATGAAAGCCTTCTACCATGCCTGGCGCATCGAACACAAAGACGTACACACAGCCTTTCGCCAAGCCCAGCAAGCCATTCAGCAGTATGCCATTCCTCAAGCCCAACGATCTGTGTCGGCCATACTGCACAGAAAACCGGACACACCATCCACCATCATGGTTCACCCCTATCGCAGTCCTCAATATTGGGCACCATTTATCCTCATAGACTGACTGATTCCCGTCTTTTTCCATAGAAAGGCAAGGTTTAGGAATAAAAAGCACAAAAATATTTTGCCAGTTCAGAAAATACGTGTACTTTTGCAATCGGTTTTGAAACATAGGGGCGTAGCCCAGTTGGTTTAGAGCGCTGCAGTCACATTGCAGAGGTCATCGGTTCGAGCCCGATCGTCCCTACTTAGTTTCAAACGAAAACCGCGGTATGAACTATTGTTTCATGCCGCGGTTTTCGTTTGAGTTTAATCACACAAAGAAACGGCCCAATGAAACTGGTTATTTGTTTCACCGGACCGCTTCTGTCAAATAATCTGTATTGTCTGCATCATCCACTACCATGCCACGCTCATGCCGAGTGTTACACTAGCGTTGGAACTGAGCGGAATAAACTCCTTGCTGGTCTTGCCAAGTATATGGTCCATGCCCAGATAGAAGTTGTAGCCCTTGGGATGAATGTTGAGCACCCAACCGAAACTGGTGGCAAAGCTGCTCACAGCCATGTTGATGCCGCCGTCAAGCCACTTGGTAGGTGTCCAGTTGGCACTCAGTCGGCCCTCAGTCCAGGAATAGTCACCGTTGAGACGGGTGCTGCTGAGGAAGCCGAAGGTCAGTTTGCGATAAACAGGCAACGTATATTCACACCCCACATTGATGGTGGCACCGATACCGGTAGAACGCTTGCCCTGGTCGCCCTTGTCCTGCAGGTTGATGAAATCAGTAATCTGGTCGCCATAGGAGTCGGTCTGGTCATCCACTGTCACGCCCTGTCCGTCTTTGACAGCCACATCATGGAAGCCGTTGAATTCAAAAGACTTCTTCATGTTGGTGGCCTGAATGTTGTTGGTCCAGGAGATGAAGCCGAGGTCGAGCACCGAGGCACTCACCTTCCAGTCTTCATTAATCTTGTACACCGCTCCCAAGTCTACCGCCATACCGAAACCGCCAAGACCGGCACCGTCCACGTCCACGTCATCGATCTTCTCATAAGTGCCTTTGCCTTCCTGATTATATTCCTCGCGGGTCATTGTGTACTGGAAGCCTTTCATCGACACGTTGGCCTGTGCATCGCCGCTCACCATCCATTTGTCGGTTCCCGAGAGGTCTGCCTTCACGTCCTTGAACTGGAAGTCGCCACGGGCAGCACCGAAAAGGAATTTCAACTTGGCACCAATACGGAGTTTCTCGTTGATGTCGTGAGAGTGACCGAGTCCCAGTTCCACATACGACATGGCATGCACACCGATGTTGCCCATGTCATAAGTCTTGTTACCTGTATTGCGAGCAAATTCAATCAATTCATAAGGCAGGGACAAGCCGAAGTTGGTCTTCGAATTGATTTCTATTGTGTTGTATCCGCCAAATCCCTTGAAACCCATTGACAGGATGGCAAGGCCCACATCTCCCACAATGCGATTGTTGCCCTTGCTGAACCCCTTGAGTGCTTCCTCATTGGAAAGATAGGGATTCATAAAGGTAGTCATTTTCTTGTCGCTTCCCTGTCCGTACATAGGGTTCTTCACCACCACGTCACCATAGCCGAAGTTTCCCTGGAGCCCCACACTGATGTTACCCAAAGCGGGAATAGAGAAGTAACCCTGGTCATTGCCGTAGGCTGGGTTCATGTCGTGGCGGAACTTATAGTCTTGCGTATGGTAAGCCGAATTCAGGTTCTGGGCTGTAGCCGAGCCTCCTGCCACCATCATGGCGGCAAGGAAGAAATATTTGTTGAATGTCAATTTCATAATAGTTTGGATTGTTATGGATTAGTTAAAGTCGCCTATCACTTTGCCCACGAGCTGTATCTTCACGTCTTTGAGCACGAGCGTGTGCTTTTGGGCGTTGAGGGTTATGCCTGTCACTGCACCTCCTTCACCGTTGGCCTTGCCCGACACGAGGAACACTATACCGTCAAGTTTCTTCACGGCATTCTCTTTCTTCTGCACCAGTTTGACGCTCAAAGGTGATGTCACCGTGGTCTGTCCGTCCAAGGATGCCGCCACATTTCCTTCCACCACGACTTCAATGTCATCTCTGCTCAGCGGCTTGTGGTCAACGCCCACCGGCACGGCTTCTACGTGAAGATAAGCGGGCACGGCACTTTCCACATTGGCAGTAGCAAGAATGTAGCTGTTCTTTGACAGTTGCAAGTCTTTCACGTCGTCGTTCCATCCGTCGAGTGTATCCTTATATTCTACATCGGCATTCTCTGCAAAAGCTATCGGAGCATTCACAGAATAGGTGGGCTGGATGGTATATTGCTTGCCAAACTCGAACGATCCCTTTTCCTGTTCATTGGCTTCAGCCGTAGCTGCAAAGGTTATCTTGTCGGGTATGGTACTGATAAGTGTGGAAAGCGTCGGCACCTCAATGACCTGGTCATAGCCCGTCACACCATCCTTCTTACGGCAGATGCAAATGGTGGAAGTCTTGGCAGCTCCAACTTTGATGCCGTCCACATTGACCTTGGCCGTCTGCCTGCCGTCCTTCACGGCTGTCAACGTTCCTTTTACCTTTCCCTCTACGTTCATGTCGTTGCTAATTGTCAGCTTGATTTGCGGGTTATACAAATCTATGTTCACGTTGCCGCCCGTCAGGAAGTCGGGAATGCCCGCCTTGTCTATTTCCACACTGCCCAGGTCGTTGAGGGCAATGTTGGGTTTGAAGTATCCAGTAGCGGAGTTGATGCTGATGTCACTGATGTCTATGCCCACACTGAGGGTTGTTCCCGTAATCATTTGTGGATTGCTGCAAAGGGCGTAGACGTCTACACCGCCCTTCAGTTCTATGGTGTTGCTGCCCATCACCACATCATCACCGCCACCGACATAATCTATCTTGCTGATCGTGATCGTTTCGTCGACAGATCCAGTAACATTAGTGAATTTCACGGTGTTGCCCTCCACCTGGTAACTGGTGCCAGCCTCAACAACCATATATTTAGGGAAGGTAATGTCCAGTTGGTCTATTTTGCCCAATGATGTAGGCACAGAAAAATGCACCCGTATCTTGGCGTCGGTTTCCGACTCAAGCAGCCTTACCACCTCTACAGGCTTGTCATACTTGTAGTCCATGTCGAGTACACGCCCTTTGGCTGTAAGAGCATTAGACAGAGCACGTGTGCCCATGCCGTTCGACTGCGTGGAAGATTTGTAAAACGAGATTAAATGGCTCTCCTTGCGTACACCTTTCAGAATTATCCTGCCAATATTGGGATGCACTGCCGGAACAGGATTCTTCATATCCTGCCGGAACACATAGTCGCCATTGGCTTCTTCCACTACACAACCGTCGGCTTCAAGTTCGAGCACGTCGGCAAGTTTGATAACATCTGTCGAACTGACTGGTATTTCCAGTTTGTCTCCACCAATACCTATCGTGGCGTCGATCTCATTGAAGTCGTAATCGTTGTCGTTACAACTGGTAAACATCGCAACTCCCGACATAAGGCATAATGCGAGGAGCCTAACGTGAATGGGTCTTTTTCTCATGATTTTTTTGGTTAAAGAGATAAATAGATTGTATATAACTGTTCTCTGTAGCAATATCAGTATTAACTGACTCAAGTTTCGGATTTAGAATTCAAGCCGTTTGAGCATACTCTCTAAGTGCAGC
>CAJKDU010000039.1 GCA_905198745.1 uncultured Prevotella sp.
TTAGGAAGTGTTAGTCGATGACTTAGGAAGTGTTAGTCGATGACTTAGGAAGTGTCCCACAGCCTGTTCACTCATTGCTCACGGCAGTGGCAATGAGTGAACAGGCTGCGAAACTGATTTTGGGCACATCACTTGAACTTGGCAAACGGGGGATAGCTGATAAAAGTGACAGATATTAAACTATCTATCATGCATCTATCACGCATCCATCACTCCGCCTATCACACTTACAGTCAACCGAATAATGTCAAACAACAAGAAAAGTGATAGATAGTGGCGAAAAGGCGAAAAACTTTTCTTGCGCACGTGCGCGCGTGAGAAGCAGTCATTCGCCAAGACGACAAGAGCACAAATTCCAGTGAGCACTGGGCTTTCTGTCCGGTTTATTTCAATCCAAACATTGGTTCCACACCTAGCACTCCAAATCGCGGATGAACTTTTATCATTGTGCTTTGCAGACCCACAGCCAGTCTTTCACGGAATGTAGGACAAAGCAAGTGAGCGCCCTCCCAACCCTGTGGGAGACGATACGTGCAAGCCCTATACGCCCTACTGAACGATGCGAATCTCTTTCGGTGCATCAACAGAAGTGGCTATGGTTCCGTCGGCCCGCTTCTCATGCCTTATTTTCACAGGCCCGAATGGCGTGGGATAGGTGCCCTCGACCCACTTCAAATGTCCCAAGTGGGGCGTAATCCTGAGGGCCTTACATCCCGGTTCGAGTATTTCCACTCCAAGAACATGGTGCGAAAGCCAAGCCGTTGGGCCGCTTGCCCATCCGTGGCAAAGGCTGCAACGGAATCCGGGATAGCAGTAGCCACCGAAGTCGCCGTGTATGTTCTTCTTGTTCCTGTCTCCCAACTGGTCTATCGGGTTGGTATCCTTCATCCAGTCCAAGGCGAAGTCTTCCCAGAAAGTAGTGGCCCCCATGTCGAGCATACCACCCCAATAATCGGATATGACGCTGAGAGCCTCATCATAAGCACCCGCCATGGCCTCAGCCTCCAGAATATAGTAGCCATAGAAAGTAGAGAAGCCGTCGGCATGGCCTTTCGACAGAATCTTATTAAAGGCCGGCTCCGGCTTGAGCAAGCCTGCCAAGGTCATCAAGGCAGCAGCCTGCTTCAGATTGTTATGCTCGGGGCGATGCTTCATCTCTATGTCGATGATACGCTGGCACTTGGCAGCATATTCCTGCTCACCAAACACTTGGCAAATGCGCTGTGCGTCTTTCATGGCCCATACCAGCTGTGCCCTGACGCCACCTTCCACACCTTTCTTGTTAGGCGACGAGGGCCAATCAAGGAAGTAGTTGCCGTTGATTTTCCCTTTTTCGTCCACAGTATCCACAAAGCGGTCTATGAGTCCCAGTATATAGGGGCGGTGTTTCTCCAGGAACTGTCTGTCGCCATTCTGCAGATACCATTCCCATTGAATGATGAGATACCACATGGAATAAGATGTCATGTTGTTCATCCATGATGGCAGCGGAAACTGCTTGCAAGCCAAATCAAGGCTCTTGGGAATCACATCATTATAGCCAAACACTGCGCTGAAGGTGGACACTTCGGGATGCATGTCGCCCAACCATACCAGTCGGTCGCGCTTAATGCCGTCCCATATATATTCCTGTGCATTGAGATGCACGGTGTAGGCACCTGTCATCCATATTTTGTTCAGCCGTTCGTCGTCGCACTTGAAAGAGCCAACGTAGGACATGTCGCGATAGCGGAAAACAGCTGTTGCCTCGCGGAGTGAGATTTGGGTGTTGGGTTGCAGCAGGTCGATGCGCACAAAGCGGAAGCCTGTGTTCCCTATTTCTATCTTTCCGTCACGCGGAATGTCCATCACAATGTCACGCATGGCGTGGTCGTCCGTGCTGAAACCCATCTTCCACTCGCTGTTGCACGGCTCGCTGCAAGTCTCTTGCACCGACTCGCCAAAACGGATACGCACTTTGGACGGCATGCGCCTGGAACTGCTGCCCATCACAAGCTGCAACCCGCCATGCAGTTCCCTGCCATAATCAAAGATGACAGATGCCGTGTCGGCTTCACCCGATTTCATCAGTGCAGTATGGCGCCTGCCCATTTCGGGCTGTCCAGTGCCTCGTTGGAGAAGCACGTCCGTGCCGGTCAGTCCCTTTGACCACACGATTCTCGAGGGCGAGATATAAGCCCGTTTCAACTCGTCCATACGGATATGGGCAGTGTCCGACTGCCATACAAGAGGGACCTCAGCCTTACCCATAAAGGTGAAGGCGGCTCCTAAGATAAACAATGATAGTTTCTTCATATTCTTAATGTCATTTAGTTTCCACCAAAACCCGTGACTCCTGCAAGTCTATTCCCTTGGCAGAAAGGGCTATCTGTCCTTTCTCTCCCGTGCTTTGCAGTACCACGAGACACTTACCTGCGAAAGCCTTGCGCTTGTTGTCCTTGAATCGTTCCATCGAGGCGGCATTGCCGTTGTCCACTCCAGCAATCCTGGCAGGTCCGTCCACGCTGAAAAAGAGTTGGTTTTCGGCATGTGGACAGAGAGTGCCGTCCTTGTCTACCACCTCAACCTGCACGAAACAAAGACTTTTGCCGTCGGCTTTCAGTTCTTTTTGTTCGGGTGTAAAGCGCAGATGATGGGGCGCGCCAGCAGTGCGAACAGTCTGTCGTCTCACTTCTTTTCCGTTCTTTCGCGCCACCACACAGATGATTCCCGGATGATAGACCACACGCCACATCACGTGGAACTGATGGCTGTCGGCCTTCTTTCTGACTCCTGCACTCACGCCATTGACAAAGAGTTCCACCTCGTCGGCCTGATTATAATAGCACCAAAGGTCAACCGTCTGCCCGTCTATCCAGTTCCAGTGAGGAAACAGGTGCAGCACCGGTTCGCTTGACCATTCGCTTTTGTAGAGCCAGTAAGCGTCTTTCGGGAAACCGGCAAGGTCTATCACACCGAAATAACTGCTTCGTGACGGATAGCCGTAAGGCGTTGGCTCACCTATATAGTCGTAACCTGTCCACAGAAACTGGCCGCTGCAGAAAGGTGTATGCTTCACCACGTCGAGCGAATGTTCATGACTGGTGCCCCATGGAGCATGCTGGTTGTCGTAGCTGCTGCACTGATAGGATGGATCATTCCACGGCCTATCCCAACGCGAAGGCGAGAGAATCACGGAGTCGCTCGGCATGGTGTAGTAGCCGCGTGACTGGAGTGCCGACACACTCTCGGTGAATAGGAAGGGCTTGCCGGGGAAGTTTTTCTTGAAGTCCTTCACGTTCTGATCGTGATAGTTGAATCCTATGAGGTCAATAGCACCGCTCTTGAACAAGTGGTTCGTGGGCTTGGGTTCGTTGCAGCCTGCCGTGACGGGACGCGTCGTGTCATACTTGTGAATCACTTCTGCCAGCCTTTGGGTGAGCAGGGAGTTGACACTGAGCGTCTTGTCGTTGGCAAGCGTTGAGGGGTCATGGCCCATGTTGAGTATCAAGTTGGCCTGTTCAAGGGTGAGATTGTCGGCGCTGGCACTCGACCACTGCTCGAGCACCTCATTGCCGATGCTCCATATCATCACGGAAGGATGGTTGCGGTCGCGAACCACCAGGTCGGTAAGGTCACGTTCATACCATTTGTCAAAGAACCGGGCATAGTCGTTCTTGGTCTTTCGGCGCCGCCACATGTCAAACGACTCGTCCATCACCACAAGCCCCATCGTGTCGCACATGTTGAGCAGTTCGGGAGCTGGCGGATTGTGCGAGCATCTCAGTGCGTTGCACCCCATACGCTTGAGCATCAACAGTTTGCGGTGCATGGCATCTTCGCTAAGGGCTGCACCGAGACAACCGAAGTCATGGTGTTCGCAAACCCCGTTGAGCTTCATGGGCTTGCCGTTGAGAAAGAATCCATGGTCGGCGTCGAAGCGGAAAGAGCGGAAGCCGGTTGTGGTGAGGTAGGTGTCTACCACCCTCCCCTCACTAAGCAGTTCGGTCTTCACCGTATAGACGTATGGACGTTCCACAGACCACAGATGCGGATTGCCCAAAGCAAGAGTTTGCGTCACGTCCGACCTCCCAGCCACCTTCGTCTGGGAGGTTCCTTGAGCCGCCACCTTGCCTTGAGCGTCGAGCAGCGTGTTGCGCACCGTGATGCGCTTGCCCACTGACGAGGCCTCAGCCGCCACGGTTACGGTGACATTCACTCTGCCGCGTTTTCCTTCCACCGTCGGTTGCACATGTGTGCCCCAATGCGCCACATGCACTTCAGCGGTCTTGGTGAGCCACACATGGCGGTATATGCCACAGCCACTATACCACCGGCTGTTGGGTTGGTCGGTGTTGTCCACCTTGACGGCTATCACATTGTCACCGTTTCTGTTGAGGTAAGGGGTCAGGTCATACTCGAAACTGCTGTAGCCATAGGGGCGTGTGCCTAACAGATGACCATTGATGTAGACCGAGGAGTTCATATATACACCGTCGAACTCTATGAAATACTTGTCGTATTTCTCTCCGGGCAAAACCTTGAAGTGCTTGCGATACCATCCCATACCTCCAGGTAGCGCACCGCCACCGGCACCCGACGCATTGGAGGCCGAGAAACTACCTTCCACAGCCCAGTCGTGCGGCAAGGTGAGCCGCCGCCACTTGGCATCGTTGAAATCGGCACGCTCCACTTGTTTCTCCTTGGGATTGAGCGTGAAAAGCCAGTCGGCATCAAAGAGCAAACGCTCTCTGGCCTGGGCACCAAGTGCGGCCAGCAGGAAGCACATGGTCAGAACAGCTTGTTTTTTCATGTTCACGGGTAGATTTTAGAGTTTCACTGTAAGGGCCTTGCCCGAATATTTCACGAGTTTGCCCTTGGGATTTTCAAGATTGAGGGGCATCTTCCTGTCTTCCGAAACAAGCACCACGTTGAAACGGCGTTTCCCGAGCATGCCCTTGAAAGTGCCCTTGCGAGGCCCGACAGTGAGCTGGCGAGTCTTGTCGTTGTAGGTGAAAAGAATGGTGGAATAGTCGCCACGCTCATAATTATAATTGGTGTTCTCGTCTTCATAGAGTTCAAACTGACCGTCGCGGCCGGCATAAACATACAGGTTGATGAGCTCTGCAGACTTCTCGTCACTCCATTCCATCTCTGGGCCGAACGGCACTATGGCACCGCTTCTGACAAAGACAGGCATGCGTTCATAGGGAGCATCCGCCACGATGGACTGTCCGCCACGGTAGGCAGTGCCCGAATAGAGGTCATACCACAGGTTGTCCTTGGGCAGATAGACCTCACGCTGGCGAGCCTGGTAGTAGCCCACCGGACAAGCCATGAAGGCAGGACCGAACATCCACTGGTCCTTCACGTCGTTGACACGGGCATCGGCAGTGAAGTCCATCACCAGGGCACGCATCAGCGTATAATCGTGGAAATGGGCCCATCCTGCCATGCTGTAAAGATAGGGCATCAGCCTGTAGCGCAGCCGGTCGTACCACACAATGCTCTCGTAGGCGGGATGCCCCTCGGGAGCTATGTTCCACACTTCCCGTTGCGGCCACTGTCCGTGGGTGCGGAAGATGGGCACAAAACAACCGAACTGGTACCATCGGGTCTGCAACTCGCGCCATTCTTTCAGGTCGGCATTCTCCTGCCGCGTCTTGTTCCACACCTTCTGAGCGTTGACATAGCGGTTTTCCACACAGAATCCGCCCTGGTCCATGCCCCAGAACGGTATGCCGCTCAACGAATAGTTCATGCCTGCCGTCATCTGTGCACGCATGTCTTCCCATCGGGTGCCTATGTCGCCACTCCATGAGGCGGTGCTGTAGCGTTGCAAACCGGCAAAGCCGCTGCGCGTCAGCAGGAACACGCGCTTGTCGGGATTCACCGAGCGCTGTCCGTTATAGATGGCATCGGCATTGACAAGGGCGTAGGCATTGAAGTATTCGGTGCTCGAACCGAGGGCCGTGGGACCGCACAAAGCCTTGCGATAGTCGATGGGCGTACAGTCGCGCACATTGGGTTCTGAGGCGTCCATCCACCAGGCATCTATGCCTTGGCGGTACTTGGTGTAGAGGTTTTCGTCCATCTGTTGCCAGAAAAGCTTGCGTGCGCCTTCTGCATAGGCATCGTAGAAGGAACCCACATAGCCCGGTCCCACCCAGTCGCGAATGGAGTCTTTCACCGCTTGTCGATACATCCAGCCATGGGCGTCGAGCGCCTTATAGTTGGCAGTGTTACAATAGAACTTGGGCCACACGCTGATCATGAATCGGCCGTGCAGGGCATGCACACTGTCGAGCATGGCCTGTGGGTCGGGATAACGTGAGGTGTCAAACTGGTGACTGCCCCATTGGTCGTCCTTCCAATAGTTCCAGTCTTGCACGATGTTGTCTACCGGTATATGCCGCTTGCGGAATTCGGCAAGCGTTCTCTCTATGTCCTTGGATGTCTTGTAGCGTTCCCTGCTCTGCCAGAAGCCCATTGCCCAACGGGGCATGACCTGTGCCTTGCCTGTCAGGGTGCGATAGCCGCTGATGACACCGTCCATGGTGCCGCCATAGATGAAGTAGTAGTCCATGTCGCGTGCCATCTCGCTCCACACGCTCAAGCGGTTTTGCTCCGTCTCGTCTTGCGGGTGAGCCACACGCAGCCCGCAATAGCTCACATCGCCATCAGGCTTCCACTCTATGCGTATCGGCGTGCGTTCGCCTTGGCGGATGGGTGTGGCAAACTTGTAGGAGTTGGGATTCCATGCCGTGCGCCATCGTTCCGCCACCACTTCCTTGCCGCCTATATACACTTTCATATAGCCTGCATAGTAAAGGATGAAACGATAGAGCGAAGACTGAGCGGGTTCAATATAGCCTTCGTAGACCACCTTGGACCCATTCAGTCGGAAGTTCTTGGGCAGATTGCCAATGACCCGTGAGTTCTCGAAATAGAGAGAGTCCTCACGACGTTGCACCACACGTCCCTGCTTGTCGGTATAGGTGCCGGTGAGAGCACCCGGCTGGCCGTCTTTATCATAGAGCGTAAACGCCCGCTGAAGTTGCAGATAGTCGTCAGGATTGCCCCAGCGACAGAGTGAATAGCTGTCCCACAGGAGTCCGTAGCCCTTGTTGCTCACCACGAAGGGAACCGATATTTTGGTGTTATACTGGAAGAGTTCCTCGTTCTTCCCCTTCATGTTGAGTTCCTCAGCCTGGTGCTGGCCCAGTCCGTAGAAGGCCTCATCGGCAGGGCTGTCGAAGAGCATGCGCCACGACCAAGCCTTGCGCTGGGTGTCGGTCAGCTTGCCTACGCCGGTGTCGGCGGCAGGCACGATGTAGGGAGTGAAGGTCTTGCCGCCCTGACAGGCCTCGCTGAGCAGGGTGTGGCCATCCGCATCGAGGAAGGCAACCCTTCCTGTGGTGCCGTCTACCCGTGCCCTGACATGGGCCGTCTTGACCTCGACAGTGCCGCCAGACTCGCTCACGGAGTAGGCGGTAAAGGCCTGTTGAGGCACTATGACGAGGCTCTGCTTGGCGGGAAAAGCCGTTTCGGCTGTGGCTTCCACACGGATAATGTCCGGGCAGACCACCTGCAGGCGCACCAGCCGGGCAGACTGCGAGGCAGGTTGTTTCACCCGCACGGTGACAGAGTTGCCTTCCGTAGAATAAAAAGAATTGTCTGCCGATGCCACTACTGCGGACACCAACAGACAAGATGTAAGGACTGGAAATAAGGTATTCATTCGTTGATTGTGGTTTCAGGAGGTTAACGTTTGTTGCTGCTGTCGCGTATCATGAGCGTCATTGGCACCACCTCACGGTAGATCTTCTTGTCGCCGTTGATGTTACGGAGCAAGAGTTCACACGCCTTGTACCCCTGTTCGTGGGCCTTGTCCATGATTGTGGTGAGTTTAGGGGTGACGAAAGCAGCCGAGTCGCCGTCGGTAAATCCGATGATGGCCACGTCTTCCGGGATGCGGAGGTTCATGGTCTTGATGGCATCAAAGGCTGCATAGGTGATGATGTCGTTGAAAGCCAGGATGGCATCGGGCCGATCTTCGCGGCTGAGGAGCTTGAGTGCAGCCTCGCGGGCCACGTCGAAGTCTATCTTGTCGCACACCACAAGTGTGCGGTCCACGGGGATTCGGTTTTCGTGGAGCGCCTCTATGTAGCCATGTTTGCGGCGGCGCACCATGTCAAGGTGGTTGGGGCCGCCAATGAAGGAAATGCGCCGGCTGCCGGTGTCGATGAGGTGCTGGGTGGCCTGTTGCGCTGCCACGTCGCCGTCGGCCACTACCGAGGAAAAGAGTTCGGGCAGGCAGGTTCGTGCGAAAAACACAAGGGGAATGCCCATCTTGTGTATTTCTTCAAAATGAGAATAGTCCACCGTGTCTTGTGCCAGGCAGGCAATGATGCCCTCACAGTGCAGACTGATGAAGTTATCCACCGCCTCGGCCTCACGTTCATGGTCTTCATGGCTATTGCTGCTGAACACTGAGTAGCCTTCTTTGCGCGCATAGTCCTCAATGCCATCGAGCACTGCTGCATAGTAATGGGTGACCAGGTTGGGCACAACTACCCCTATGATGCGGGGAGCCTCCTTGCGCAGACTTTGCGCAAAAGGGTTTGGACGGTAGTTCATCTCCTTGGCCAGGGCCTGTATGCGGCGCTTCATGTCATCGCCCACTTCATGGCTATTGCGAAGAGCGCGCGACACGGTGGCTATACTAACGCCTAATTGCTGTGCTAAGTCCTTGAGTGATGTACGGCGTTGTTTCATGTTGCTGCTGATTATTTTGTCTTGCAAAGATAAGAAACTTTGCCGAAAGCGCAAACGTTTACGTTACATTTTATGCCGGAAACTATTCAAAATACACAAAAACACAGTAATTTTGCAGTGCAATATAGGAAAGTAATGAATAGTTGATAATAAGTTAGTTAGAAAAGTAAGGATTGGAAACGTTGCGAAACGGACCCAATCCTTTTTTCATTTTCACCGCTTTCCTCTGTGCTTTTCACACCATTTTCTCCACTTACAAGCCGACACACAGCTACCAAACGTGCCGCCAACAGCACGCTAACCGCCAGTTGGCGACGAGTATCTGCACGAAGTACTGCAGTACTTCGTGCTTTGTACTGGAGTAATCCGCCCGATGTACTGCCATAAACCGACACACCCAGCACACAGAGACGCACTCCCCTATTGTGCGAAACCTGCCACACACGCCCCAAGAAGCACTCTGCACAGCCTGTTTTTCGCACGGCACACAGACTCGAACCGGCAGAACAAGCTCCTGAAAAGTAGAGAAAAGAGCACAAAGCGGAAGAAATTGCTTGCCATTACAAAATAAAGTCGTACCTTTGCACGTCATTATATAAATATAAAGAGGTGTAGACCACTTCTTGCAGTAAGAAACTCTCTAAATAAGAAATAGTGAAATTCGCGATTATTGCTGCCGGCGAAGGCAGCAGACTGTCCCACGAGGGCGTGGCACAACCCAAGCCGCTGGTTCCCCTTCTCGGTGAACCTATGATAGAAAGACTGATACGTATCTTCACAGCGTGTGGCGCTACCGAGATTGTAGTCATCACCAACGAGCAGTTTGTAGAGGTGCAGCAAGCCTTGGCCTGCCTGCAGAAAACGGCTCCATTGCGCATCGTCGTCAAGACCACGCCAAGCAGCATGCACTCCTTGCATGCCATATCCGACTATCTCAGGGGTGAGCCCTTCTGCCTCACCACGGTAGACACCATTTTCCACGAAGACGACTTCAAAAAATACATCCACCACTTTCTCACCCACGAGGAACTGGACGGATGCATGGCGGTGACGCCCTATGTGGACGACGAAAAGCCGCTATGGGTGGGCGCAGACAGCCATCTGCACATCACGGGCTTCCACGACGCACAGGAAGCCGACGACCATCTCATCTCTGGAGGAATCTATTGTCTGAAGGACAAGGCGCTCGACGTGCTCGACCACTGCATGGAAAAGGGATTGCACCGCATGCGCAACTTCCAACGGCAACTGGTGGCTGAGGGGCTCAACCTGGAGGCATATCCCATAGAAAAGATTCTCGACGTGGACCATAAAGGCGACATAGACAAGGCGGAGACCTTTCTTCGCCAAGAGAGAGCCATGCGTCTGGTGGGTGTGTGCCGCAGCAATGTGTTCTCACCCAACTGCGTAGACAGCGACCTGGCCATCATGCACGCCGTGGCAGCCAAGCTGCGCGACATGGGCAACGAGGTGAGACTCTGCAACGAAAACGAACTGAAAGACTGTGCCGCCCTGGCGTCAGCCGACGGATTCTTCAACATGGGCCGCAGCAAAGAGGCACTGGCCGTACTTGCCCAACAGGAAGAACAGGGCAAAGGAGTGGTCAATTCTGCTCGAGGCATAGATAGCTGCATACGCGAAAAAATGTCGCACTTGCTGATAGACAACGGCGTGTCTTACCCGAAAAGCTGGTTCATAGCCCACCATGGCGAGATGCCGGCAGACGTGAGCTACCCTTGCTGGCTGAAACGTGGCGACGGATGTGCACAGCAGAAAGAGGACACTTGCTACGTGCAGAGTGCCGACGAGGCACAACGGTGTCTGGAGGATTTCTGGCGCAGAGGGGTGACCTCAGTCGTGGTAAACGAGCACTTGAAGGGCGACTTGATGAAGTTCTATGGTGTGCGGGGCACGGACTTCTTCTATTGGTTCTACCCCGACCGAGTGGGAAAATCCAAGTTCGGACTTGAAGTCATCAACGGTAAGGCACAGGGATTCAAGTTTGACGTGGAAGCCGTGAAAGCGGAAGTCGACAAGGCGGGCGCCATACTCGGAGTAGAAGTCTACGGAGGCGACTGCGTGGTGGCTCCCAACGGCCGGACCACCATTATCGATTTCAACGACTGGCCCAGTTTCGGGCCTTGCCGCAACCAGGCTGCCGCCGACATTGCCCAGTGCGTGATGCAGGTGGTAGGAAAGAAATAACACGAACAAAACATCAACATTACAACTAAGAAAAGAAATACTGAAAAATGGCTAAAGGTTATCGTTCTACATTGAAATCTTCCGATACGGAAGAGCATATAGACATCTATTTCTATCGCCCTATGGGCTATGCATGGGCCTTGCTGTTCCAAAAGCTTGGCGTGTCGCCCAACACAGTGACCATTCTCTCCATCTTCCTCGGAGTGGGTGCCGGCATTATGTTCGGCTTCAACGACCTGAAGCTCAATGCCATCGGCATCCTGCTGCTCATCTGGGCCAACACCTACGACAGCTGCGACGGACAGTTGGCACGCATGACCGGCAAGAAGACTGCTCTCGGCCGCATTCTCGACGGTGCAGCCGGCGACTTCTGGTTCATCGCCATCTACGTATCCATCGCCGCGAGACTCACCCCTACATGGGGCGTATGGATTTGGGTGTTGGCTGCTGTGAGCGGACTTCTCTGCCATGCCAACCAGAGTAGGCTGGCTGACTACTACCGCAACATACACCTATATTTCCTGAAGGGAAAGGACGGAAGCGAGGTTGACGATGCAGCAACACAGGTGGAAAAATACAAAAGTCTGAGCTGGAGCAAGGATTTCATACAGAAACTGTTCCAGTGGTTCTACGTCAACTACGTGAAGGGACAGGAAAAGAGCACACCCAAGTTCCAGATGTTCAAGCAGGAACTGCGCCGCCGCTATGCCGGTAACCTGCCGGCACAGCTACGCGAGGATTTCCGCCAAGGCAGTCTGCCCCTGATGAAATACACCAACATCCTCACCTTCAACTGGCGCAGCATCACCCTCTTCATCTCGCTCATCATCGGCCTGCCATGGCTCTATTGCGCAGTGGAAGTGACCGTGTTCACCGCCATCTACATCTATATGCACGCCAAGCACGAACAGCTCTGCGTGCGCATCATGAACAAACTCGACACTTATGAAAAGTAAGGCACGCAACTTTTTCCTCGCCTTCGGCATCATAGCCATCGTCATCATGCTCTGCACGATGGACATGGACTATCACGACATTTGGCGTTACCTCAAGAAGCTGGGCATCTACTTCCCCGCCATCCTTCTGCTATGGGCTGGAGTATACATACTCAACACCTTGTCGTGGTTTCTCATCATCAACGACGAGAAGCGCTACAAGAACCTGTCGTTCTGGCGGGTCTACAAGTTGTCGATCAGCGGATTTGCCCTCAACTACACCACACCTTGCGGACTGATGGGCGGAGAGCCCTACCGCATCATGGAACTGAAGCCTTATATCGGCACGAGCAAGGCCACATCGTCGGTAATTCTCTACGTGATGATGCACATCTTCTCGCACTTCTGGTTCTGGTTTCTCTCCATCTTCCTCTACGTGGCAGTCTATCCCGTGAGTCCAAGCATGGCTATCCTGCTTGCGGTCATCGCGGCTTTCTGTCTGCTGGCATTCTACTTCTTCTCACACGGATACCGCACCGGCATGGCACAGAAGGCTATCCGGATGCTCACCCACGTGCCATTCGTGAAAAAGTGGGCACGGGGATTCATTGAGTCGAAGCAGGACACATTGGCACAGATAGACGAACAGATAGCCCTGCTCCACCGCCAGCACAAGTCGACTTTCTACAGTGCGCTACTGCTGGAACTCTCGTCGCGCATCATCCAAAGTCTTGAGATTTACCTCATACTCAAGGCTTTTGCCGCCGAGGTAAGCATTGTGGACTCCATTCTCATCATGGCTTTCTCATCACTTTTCTCCAATCTCATCTTCTTTACTCCCATGCAGTTGGGATCGAGAGAAGGCGGACTGGCACTCGCAGTCGACGGACTCCACTTGTCGGGTGCACTGGGTGTGTACACAGGACTCGTCACCCGACTCCGAGAACTGGTATGGATAGCCATCGGCATCTTGCTGATAAAAATAGGAAACAAGAACACTGAAAACTTGAAAGACAATGAACAAGCTTGACGTAAAAGGCGTTATCTTCGACTACGGCGGCACACTCGACACCCGTGGCGACCACTGGTCGGAAGTGCTGTGGGACGGCTACCAACACATGAACGTGGAGGTGAAGAAGGAAGACTTCCGCAAAGCGTATGTGCACGGAGAACGCTCACTTGCCACCAATCCCATCATTCAGCCCGACTTCCACTTTGTCGACGTGTTGCGGGCAAAGAACAAACTGCAACTGGACTACCTGACAGAAAATGGTATGCTACAGCTTTCAAACCTGGCTAAGGTGGACCTGGCAGAACGTATGGCACTCTATGAAAACGAACAAACCAACGAGGTGCTCGAAGAAAGCAAGTCGGTATTGGAATATCTGAAAGACAGATACCCAATGGTGCTCGTCTCCAATTTCTACGGCAACATCAATACCATTCTCAGCGACGCCGGCATTGACCACTATTTCAAGCGGGTCATCGAGTCGGCCGTGGTGGGTGTGCGCAAGCCAAACCCAGCTATCTTCGCCCTCGGAGTGTGCGCCCTCGACCTGCCTGCCTCACAAGTGGTTGTTGTGGGTGACACATTCGACAAAGACATAGCACCCGCCCACAGCCTCGGTTGTCGCACGGTGTGGATAAAAGGACTGCAATGGGAAGAGAAGCCATGCGACGAGACAATGCCCGACGGCATCATCTCCCGCATCACCGAACTGAAGAATTACCTATAAACGACGAAACGCCCGCATACATTCAACATGCGGGCGTTTCGTCATTCAATATCTGTCCAGCTCCTTCCGAAGTTTCTCTTTCCGGGCCTGTTTCCGGACCTTGACTATGCCGCCCACGTTGATTTCATAAGGACTGTTTGCATCCTCGCGCACGAAAACCGGCGCTCCCGACTTCGGGTCTTTCACGGATTCTATCGCCGCATCGCGAGCCGCTTCCTTCATAACCTGACAGGAAGAGAACACGAACGGCAGACTGAAAAGCATGATGGGATAAATCTGTTTCATTTCTTACTATAATTTGGAAACAAAGAGAGCCCTTGCATTGACGGTTATGCGAAACACATCATTGGTAGAATATCGTATCCCTTTTATACACACAGAATGACTTCTATTCCGTTTTCGGCTTTACCGGCCGGAAAAACCGGTTAAGGATAAGTGCCAATGCCCCGTCACCAGTAACATTACAGGCCGTGCCAAAACTATCCATAGCTATATACAAAGCAATCATCAGAGCCAATGACTGCTCGTTGAATCCAAGCATTGAAGACAAGATGCCAAGCGATGCCATGATGGCTCCGCCCGGAACACCAGGTGCTGCAACCATCACTATGCCAAGCATCAGAATGAATCCCGTCATAGACTGGAAGTCGTAGGGCATGTGATGCATCATCATGAGTGCAAGGGCACACGCCACTATCTTCATGGCACTACCCGAAATATGGATTGTGGCACAGAGGGGAACAACAAACCCAGCTATGTCCTTGTCCACACCATTCCGTATGGTCTGACGTAGCGTAACCGGAATTGTAGCCGCCGAAGACTGTGTGCCAAGGGCTGTGAAATAAGCCGGCATCATGTTGGCAAGCAGCCTAAACGGATTCTTACGGACAAAGATGGAGGCAACCACGTATAAGAATACGAGCAGGAAGATATGCATGCCGAATATAACACCGATGATTTTCACAAACAAGCTAAGCACATTGAACACTTCTCCAGTGTGCGTCATATTGAAGAATGTGCCAAAGATGTAGACAGGTAGCAATGGTATTAATATCACCTGTATGGTCTTGGTGATAATGTCGCGAAACTCGGAAGATATGACCTTCAAGGACGGAGCGCCAATATTGGCGATGCCTAAGCCCAATGTAAACGACAGTACAAGTGCTGTCATGACGTCGAGAGGCGCAGGTATGTTTATCGTGAAATAGGGTTTCAACTCCTCAGCCTTGCTTATCTCGACGGGGTGGAGATTGTCTGAAATGAGCGACGGGAAAACAGTCTGCCCCACTCCGTATGACATAAAACCGGAGAAAACGGTGACTCCATAGGCGAGTAAGACGGTGGCGAGGAGGAGTTTACCTGCACCTCGGCCAATGTCGGCAATGGCAGGCGTGACAAGCCCGACAACAATGAGCGGTATCAGAAAACCGAGGAAGGCGCCGAACAAAGCATTGAAGGTGACAAACACACGCACAGGCATGTCGGGAGAAACCATGCCGAAAACGACACCGAGAATAATGGCAACAATAATTCGAGGCAACAAGCCGAACTTAAATCTCTTCATAATAACATTAATGCTTTTCACGTTAGAAAACGTATAAGCCGACATTTCATATAAAATTGCTGGCGTCAGCAGACGTATCTATCATATCACTATTACACAAGTAGCTTACACCACAAGTTGACCGGAAATGGGAATACGACAGACTATAAGGTACTGACAGGCAAAAGACTTCAGTATACAAGGTATACTTGAACTAAACTTTCTCCATTTATCAAGAGGGTTCTACACTGATTTTTACAAAACTACCTGCCGTAGACACCGTTACTTTACTTAGTCCTGCACCTTCCAATTCATAGATATAATATTTAATCTCGTTATCTAACGCTGACTTTAGTTTCACTTTTAATTCTGATTTAGCCAATGCTGTTACAGCTTTTTCAAATATATCATCGATTGAATCTTTTGAGTTTTTCAATGGATATAAGTAATATTCCCAATTAAACAATGTCCCATCTTTATCAACAAATCCTGCTTCTGCGACAACAACAGCATCAAATAGCTTATAACAGAAAACGCCCTTAAAAACTTCACCGTATAATGCGCCTAAAGAGTATGGGCTTTTCTCTGTTATCTCAACTGTTCCATATCTACCACCATCAAACTCATGAAGCTTGCAAACGGCATTCAGTTTCATCTTCTCGCAAGCCGACATCAACTCGTCAGCAGTGCAATTCGGTGAAAGATTCTTGGCACCGAAAGGATGCAAAACAAGTTGGTTGAAATCTCCCTTTTTTGCTTTAACCGGTGGAAACTTCTTCGGCACTCGTTTAATAATCCACTCTTTAGAGACATGTTTGTTTTCTTTAGGTTTTTCATCATTCGTCCAATAAGAAATCTTACGGGTCTCTTTATACTCAAACGAATTTGTCGCCAAATCAAAGACATTGCGTTCCGTCCAGTTGCCTTTGCTGTCGTATCGGGTGTATACATAGGTACTTCCTTCATTTGCAGGGGATAATATTTTTTCCGCAACAACATCCCCCTTTTCATTGTATTGGTAAAAAAGGTAAACGGTATAGTTCCCAAATACATCGGCCGACATACCGCTTTCTTTCGACAATACGCGGTGTGCATCATCATAAACAAACGCATAGTAACTACCATTATCGTAAAGACGAAGCAAATACCCGGCTGCATCCCGGTGCAATGTGCTCTTGCCGCTTATATTATCATTCCAATGGTAAAACAATACGCCATCAGAAGTAAAACGATAATATCCCGGTTCTGCTTCATTACTTTGGCGTACCACACATTCTTTTACATTTCCACGCAAATCGAAAGCGGCAGCATCGTGATACTTTTGAGCTGATACAAAGATTGTCAATACGCAAAAGAAAGAGGTTATAAATATTCGTTTCATAATGATAAGAATTGATTAAATGTAATATTCAGCCGAATCCACGAGTCCTGCCCGCAGGGCATACTTGGTAGCTTCGTGCACGTTGTTCACGCCCAGTTTGCGGAAGATGTTCTTGCGGTGGGTGTTGATGGTATGGAAACTGGAAATGCGCTTCTCGGCTATCTCCTTGGTGGTCATGCCCAAGGAAATGTCTATCAGAATCTCACGCTCTGTCTTGGTGAGGTTCACCGGTTCATGCTCTTCCTCACGCGGAGCAAGAAGAAGTTCGGTAACGCGTTGGCATATGAACCTATGTCCCTGCAAGGCATACTGTATAGCTGTCTTTATTTCACCGAGTGGCGACTCCTTGAGCACCACACTGATAAGTTTGCTTGAAGCTATCACCTTGCGCACGAAGTCAACACTAAGGTCTTCGCTGAACAAGATGAGGCTTGCCTTACGAAAGCGCTGTCCGATAATGAGCAACTCTTCCACGTCGTTGATATCAAAAAGCGTGTAGTCCAGTATGACCAGACTATCGGGCATGGCTTTAAGAAACTCCACCAAGTCGGCTTTGTCTTCTGCGTATTTACATTCACAACCGTCCATTCCTTGGACGATATACATCAGTCCCGCACGGGTGATGTCTTGTCTATCAGCCAGTATGACATTCATTCTCAATCTCTCCTATTTTTGGTTCCACGAAATTTATCCGGCTGTATCAGGGTAAGTATATGTGTGTTGTGTCTACATGGGTATCCACTCTTCATTCTCCACCTCACAGGTGACGAATCCCATCTCCTTGGCTTTTTCCGGTCCAAAAGTGAAATAGACGGCGTCTGCTTCGTCACAGAGTTCGCCATTTCCGTTCTCCACCACAACGTGGACTGTAACCAAATTACGCACTTGGCGCGTTATATGGGCACGAAGAGTGATACCTGTATCGTTGGACATAAGCGGTCGCTTGTAGCGAACCTCAAGTTTACTGGTCACTCCACAAGTCTGCAATTTGCGAAAAATTACCCAACCGGCAGTTTCATCTATGAGTGTGCTGATGATGCCGCCATGCATGGTATTGATCCAGCCCTGATAGTTCCTGTTAGGTTTCCAGAAAGAAACGATGTCGTCACCGTCCTCAAAGAACTCCATATGAAGTCCGAAAGGATTGTCGGGTGAGCAACCAAAGCAGTTGTAACCTTCCTTGTGAAGCCAAGGATTCTTGATTTTTCTCATACGCTTCAGCTTTTACGATTAACTTATGCTGCCTCGCGACGAGGCTTAAACGCATAATGGCTGAAGAAGCCGCGACAGCCTCTCCAACCATTTATGGTATTTTCTTTAGAATGTAATGCGGAACATGAACCTGATGCCTTGCTTGTTGGCAGTGGGCAAGTCCAGATAGTTGAGTCGACGCACATACTCCACATGAAGAATCTTGAAGATGTTGTGTATGCCGACCAGCACCTCAACATAGGGACGATGCGGGTTCATCACATAGCTACCATCCGGGAATTCCATCAGCACCGGGTCACCGGGATGGAGCGCAGGATTGTTCTTGTCCGTCAGTTTGCCCCAAAGACACTTCACGCCAAGGAACTCGCGCCACTTTAGTTTCTTGAGCAGAGGTATGCGGTTGAATATTTTGCCGTTGAGATCCCACGACAAATCCAGACTGGCATAGCGGTCGTTCAGGAACTCCATGTTGTTCAACAGGTTGAAAGTCTCATCTTCCAGGATATACGACATGTTGGCAGCTGGCATGATGAGCAACGGGAACGGTACCTTATTCCACTGTGCACCACCTTTTAGATAGACGTCTATCTTTCCCCAACTCTTCATCCAAAAACGCTTGTAGATGGATGCCTCTGTGAAGTTCGACTTGTAATCACCACCGAGAAAGTCCTTGAATCCCATCGTATGGCTGATGCTGAAGATTGGAGCGTCGAGGTTGATGGGAAGTCTGCGCTGCTTGGTGTTGATATAAGTGCGCCCTGGAGAGAACGTGAGGTCTACTGAAGCCTCTGTAGTGCGAAACTTGGAGTCTTCAAGAGTGGCAAGAGGACGGAAAGCCATGGTACCTGCCGACTGGTTCTCCTCAGTTTTTAAAGCGGCCTGGATGCGCAGTCCCCACACTTCTTCCCAATCAAAGCTAAACTTCTGGCGGTTGTAGAACTGCATGTTCTTAGAGTCTGTCCACTTGAAAGCCGTGAAGACATTATCCTTGTCTGTCTTGATATATTTGTCTGAAGGATATTCTATATCATAGGTCGACTCGAGTGTAAGCGTGCGCTTGGGGAACTCACGGGGCAGATAGTTCTTCTTATTGAATGAATAGGTGACTGCCCCACGGTAATAGTTCTTGTGCGTGTTCCAGCCATGGGCATAGTAGCCCTCGAGGAACCAATGCTTACTTAAGTTGGCAGTGGTCTGCGCACTGACACGCGTACGGAGTCCGTCAATGAAATTCTTGGATATCATGGTGTTGATAGGACCGATATCCACCTTGCTCGGATGCTTTTCGGTTCCGGTCTCCACAAAGTTCTCTATGAAAGCCTTGGCACCAAACATGATAAACTTGAAACCTTTGATTTGCTCAAGGTTATGTATGAACTTGTCCATTGAGCTCTCACCTTTGGTCAAGTTCACGGCACGATACTTGTCCCAGAAAACTTCGTCCTTCATCATGGCGTCTGCCTCATGGCGTTCCTTAGCCTTGCCCTTGAAGAGTTTGTTGGGGAGCGGATCAAAGACATAGTCACTGTTGCGTGTGGTACGCATCACGACGAACTTGCTAAGGAACTTGGCAAGTTTCATTTCCACCATCATATCGTCGCGCGTTAGCACCCACTCGCCGTCAGGCAGCTTGGTGTACTCCTGCTGAATCTGCAGATTGTCGACGAAGTTCACATCCGAGCGTTTGGGAATGGTGAGGTTGCACTTCTTCACATGGAGCGTGGAGTCTGTGAGCACCCATATCTCTCCCCGGAAACCAAAGTCCTGCTGGTTGTTGGGCAGGAACTGCAGGTGATAGCACTGGTCGCGGTCGATGTAGACCGTGTCCACAATGTAATAGCGATAGAAAGCCACAGCATCCTTTCCTATAGGACTGGTAAAGGGATACTGGAGAAGACGCACTTGGTCATCATAGATGTCCACGTCCGTAAAACAGTCCTTCAGAGCTGTGTTGAGTATGTCGCCGGTCTCGATGAGTTGGTTCACGCCCGTCGAATTCTGCCCCATGATAATATCGCGCGTAGTCTTGGGGTTGCGACGATAAAGTTTCTGGGTTACAGTCTCGTCGACGGAGAGAGGAAGGATAAGCTTGTTGGTCCATGGATTGGTTTCTATCTGGTCTATAATCCACTGCTTGCTCTTCTTCTCCTCAAGTTTGGAAGCATTGACCTCGTTTTCTGCGAGGGTGAGCTTCTGATATTTTGTATATTGATAATAGTCATGGTTGTCGAGGTCAGTGCGCTTCTTGGCGGCAATGACCCTCTTCATAAGTTCCACGGCGGGATTGTCCTTGCGCTTGTATTTCTTGCGCTTGGCTTTCACTACAACATTGCCGAGCATCTTGGAGTCTGGGGTGAGACACACGTGAAGTTCGGCAGGAGTCTTTTCCTGAATGAGAATGCGCTGCGACTTGTAGCCTATCGCAGAGATGGTGAGGTAATGGCCGGTCTTCTTCTCTATGGTGAAGACACCTGACACATTACTTGACTTGGCGATGCGGAGGTCTTTGTATGCCACACTGGCAAATGCAATGCTGTCGCCGGTGGCGGCATCAACCACAAAACCCTTAATCTGTGCGTTGGCCGCAGTGGCCAGCGCACAGAGTAGGATGATAATAAATGCTTTAATTTTAATCGATTTCTTCATCTGCTTCGTATCCGCCCATTTCGCGGATTGCGTTCTTCAGCATCGTGTACTGCTGATAGAGGTTGTTGACTGCCTGCTCGCCACGCGTATAGTCGTGCATAGGACTCTTGAGATAGAAACTCAAGAAGCGCTGTATGCCATAACGTCCGGCACGTGCTGCAAGGTCGGAGAGGAGGCAGAGGTCGAGCAACAGCGGTGCGGCGAGGATTGAGTCACGGCACAGGAAGTTGATCTTGATCTGCATGGGATAGCCCATCCATCCGAAGATATCTATGTTATCCCATCCCTCCTTGTTGTCGTTGCGAGGAGGATAATAATTAATACGTACTTTATGATAATAGTCCTTATAGAGGTCTGGCTGCTTGTCAGCCTCAAGGATAGTTTCGAGTGTAGAGAGCTTACTCACCTCCTTGGTGTGGAAGTTAGCCGGCTCATCGAGCACCAAGCCGTCGCGGTTGCCGAGGATGTTGGTTGAGAACCAGCCACTCAAGCCGAGGCAACGGGTGCCGAGGATAGGAGCAAAACCACTTTTGACGAGTGTCTGTCCTGTCTTGAAGTCCTTGCCTGAAATCGGCATCTTGGTCTTCTCTGCGAGTTCCCACATAGCGGGAATGTCGACTGTTGTATTTGGAGCGCCCATGATGAAGGGGGCACCCTCCATAAGGGCAGCGTAGGCATAGCACATGGAAGGAGCGATATGCTCACGATCGTCGGCCTTCATGGCCTTCTCAAGTGCTTCGAGCGTGCCGTGTACGGGCTCGTAAACCGGCACATAGATTTCGGTAGAAGCGGCCCAAATGACTACAATGCGTGCACACTGGTTTTTCTCCTTGAATTCACGGATGTCCTGGCGCAGAGCTTCAGCCATTTCCCAGCGGGTCTTGCAGTCCTTCACATTGTCGCCGTCCAGACGCTTGGCATAGTTCTTGTCGAAGGCTGCCTTCATGGGCACAATCTTCTCCAGTTCGTCACGAACAGGCTCAATATCCTTTTCCTTGAGCACCTCGGCATACATGGCAGCCTGATAAGCATTCTGGGGATAAACATCCCAAGTGCCGAACACAATGTCGTCGAGCTTGGTCAAAGGAACTATATCTGCGTAGTGGAGGTATTTCTTGTCGGCTCCACGTCCCACTCTAATCTTGTCATACTGGGTCATCGACCCCACAGGCTTTGAAAGCCCTTTTCTAACACTCAGGACACCAGTCATGAAAGTGGTGGACACAGCGCCACATCCCACAACCAAAATGCCCAATTTGCCGTCTGCCGGCTTTACATTTGTTTGTTTCATTTGCGGTTTTATCTTTATTTATAAAGTAATATTGGTATAATGCATTTTTCTCTCTGTACGAGGCAAATCCGCGCGCCACGCAAAAGAACGTACGGAAACTAACTCGCCAATCAAGGTGCAAAATTAATATTAAAAGGTGAAAAGCGCAAATAAAACGCTGAATATCTACAAAGTTTTCAGAAATATAGAGGAATTAGTACTGATGCGATAAAATCGCATGGTTATTAAAATTCATCAAATAAAGTGA
>CAJKDU010000040.1 GCA_905198745.1 uncultured Prevotella sp.
AGATTATGCCAGGTACAGAGGAATATCTCAACACCCACATGGTGTCTGCCTACCTCGGCACCGATCCTACGGCAGACTCTCTACATATCGGTCATCTGTGTGGCATCATGATGCTGCGTCACTTGCAGCGTTGCGGCCATAAACCTTATTTGCTCGTTGGTGGCGCTACAGGCATGATTGGCGACCCCTCAGGCAAGAGTCAGGAGCGCAATCTGCTTGATTCGGAGACTCTTTACCACAACCAGGAGGCTATCAAGAAGCAGGTTTCCAAGTTTCTCGATTTTGATGGAACAGAGCCCAACAAGGCAGAACTGGTCAATAACTATGACTGGATGAAGGACTTTACGTTCCTCGACTTTGCCCGCGTGGTGGGCAAGCATATCACCGTGAACTACATGATGGCCAAGGACAGTGTGCAGAAGCGACTCAACGGTGAGGCTCGTGATGGACTTTCGTTCACAGAGTTCACCTACCAGCTCCTCCAGGGCTATGACTTTCTCTATCAGTATGAGCATTTTGGCGTGCGCCTGCAGTTGGGCGGCAACGATCAGTGGGGCAACATGACCACCGGTACGGAGCTTATTCGCCGCACCTTGGGCAACGAGGCTGAGGCTTTCTGCCTCACTTGTCCTCTCATTACAAAGGCGGACGGCAAGAAGTTTGGAAAGACGGAAAGTGGCAATATCTGGCTCGATCGCAACCGCACAACGCCTTATGCCTTCTATCAGTTCTGGCTCAACGTGAGCGACGAAGACGCCGAGAAATATATCAAGATATTCACCGACCTGGACAAGGAAACCATTGATGCCCTCGTGGAAGAGCACAAGCAGGATCCCGGAAGACGTGTACTCCAGAAGCGTCTGGCTGAAGAAGTGACCACGATGGTGCACTCTAAGGAAGACCTTGAAATGGCTATTGCTGCCAGCAATATCCTCTTTGGCAAGGCAACCAAGGAAAACTTGGCTCAGCTCGACGAGGCTACGCTCAACGATGTGTTTGCCAACGTGCCCCACTACGACCTCGACAAGAGCCTGCTCGGTGGCACTGCAGTAGACTTGTTCAATCAGGAAGGCATGGAGATATTCCCGAGCAAGAGCGAAATGCGCAAGCTCGTCAAGGGCGGTGGTGTGTCGCTTAACAAGGAGAAACTTCAGGCTTTCGATCAGGTTGTCACGGCAGACGACCTGATTGACGGAAAGTATCTGCTTGTGCAGAAGGGCAAGAAAAACTATTTCCTCATCACTGTGAAATAAAAAAGATATGAAATAATTTGGTAGTGGCACAAAAAACCACTACCTTTGCACCGCAATTGTCCTATGGTGTAATGGTAGCACTACAGTTTTTGGTTCTGTCAGTGGTGGTTCGAATCCGCCTGGGACAACGCAAAAAATCCGCAAATTCTTCTTTGTCAAGAGTTGCGGATTTTTGCGTTTATGCTTGTGGATCGTCAAGTCAGGGTTCGCTTATGCCACATTTCATAAGCCGAAGCAATGTTCCTGTTCCTTGTCTGTGAAGAACTGTAAAATGGCGGTGCTCTTGTCGAAAAAAATAACAACAATAGAGTTTAGAAGATAGTCGAAATGGCTTCCAAGCATTTCCTGTGATAGAAAACGAAATGCTTGGAAGTGTAGAAAAGGGTCCTTCTTGATGTCTTCACGTTTGTGGAGATGTCGAAATATGATTGTTAGCGTTTCGTTAGTGTGCCGTTAGCGTTGTGTTAGTGTAGCATTATTGTCTCGAAGATGAGCGGGTTTGGAGGTGGTGTTTCTGCTTCTTTTAACCAACAAGTTTCCTGTGTTTCCCGATTCTGCATGATACTACATTACACCAGTGGCAATTGTTGTCTTCAAAAACTTGCGCTTATGACAATGCAAATGTGCCTGCGGAATAACGGTGTGTGTGGTCGGAGAAATGCTTGGAGGGAAAACGACAAGTATGAAGAGTGTGCTGTACAATATACCTCCAGGAATGGCTTTGTCTAAATATGTGCGCTTACAGTAAGGGCTTGTATCCTGCCATTTTCTGAGGTTTTGCAGTTGAAGTCTATGAGGCGGACATTCTTGTCGTTACAAAGAAAAAGGTTGGGAGAAAGACTTCGGAAGCTCGAACCAAACCGGAAGTGCAACTAATTTTTAGCGGGTTTTATTTTGTTCTTCACCCGAATTGCACTATCTTTGCATAAGATAGGCTGCACTCAGCAATCCGAAAACACGTTTTCATTGCGCTCGTTTGCACTATCTTTGCATAAGATAGGTTGCGCTTGGCAATTGTGCAGCCCGAAACCAATGAAAAGCTTAATCACGACATGAAAACGAACTATGAACTGCGCTATGCCGCACATCCCGACGACGCAAAAAGCTACGACACGACACGCCTGCGCCGCGATTTCCTCATCGAAAACCTCTTTGCCGATAATGAGGTGAATATGGTCTATTCCATGTACGACCGCATGATAGTGGGCGGAGCCAAGCCGGTGGGTGAGACGCTGCTTCTTGAAGCCATTGATCTGCTCAAGGCCCCCCATTTCACCACACGACGTGAACTTGGCATTTTCAATGTGGGTGAAGGAGAAGCCGTTGTCAAGGTTGGCGACGAGGTGTTTGAACTGGGCTACAAGGACGCACTCTATATCGGAAGTGGAGACCGTGACGTGACTTTTGCTTCGAAAGAAGCCGGACGTCCTGCCAAACTCTATTTCAACAGCACGACAGCGCATACTTCCTATCCCTGCCGCAAGATTTCCAAGAAAGACGCTGTGAGCGTCCACATGGGCTCACTAGAGATGAGCAACGAACGTACTATCAACAAAATGCTCGTCAACCAGGTGCTTCCCACATGTCAACTGCAGATGGGCATGACCGAACTGGCCACAGGCAGCGTGTGGAACACGATGCCTGCCCACACCCATAGTCGCCGAATGGAGGCCTATTTCTATTTTGAAGTTCCCGAAGACCAGGCCGTGTGCCACTTCATGGGGCAGCCGCAGGAAACAAGGCATATCTGGATGAAGGGTGACGAGGCTGTGCTTTCTCCCGAATGGAGCATACACAGCGCAGCTGCTACCCACAACTATACTTTTATTTGGGGAATGGGCGGCGAAAACCTTGACTATGGCGATCAGGATTTCTATGCCATTACCGACTTGAAATAATTGTTGAATAACCCATTAAAACTATTGAATATGGATACATTTTCTAAGAATTTTTCCCTTGAGGGCAAGGTCGCTCTCGTGACGGGAGCAGCCTACGGCATTGGTTTCGCCATCGCTGAGGCTTATGCCAAGGCAGGTGCCAAAATTGCTTTCAACTGCCGTTCTCAGCATCACCTCGACCAGGCTCTTGCTGACTACAAGGCTAAGGGCATTGAAGCCAAGGGCTACATTGCCGACGTGACCAAGGAAGACGAGGTGAAGGCCATGGTGGCTGACATAGAGAAAGAACTCGGTGTCATCGACATCCTCGTGAACAATGCCGGCATCATCAAGCGCATCCCCATGACGGAGATGAGCGTGGAAGATTTCCGTCAGGTGGTGGACATTGACCTCAATGCACCGTTCATCGTGTCCAAGGCCGTCATTCCCGGCATGATCAAGAAGGGACACGGCAAGATTATCAACATCTGCTCCATGATGAGCGAGTTGGGACGCGAAACCGTATCGGCATACGCTGCAGCCAAGGGTGGCTTGAAAATGCTCACCCGCAACATCTGTTCCGAGTTCGGTGAGCACAACATTCAGTGCAACGGCATAGGCCCTGGCTACATCGCCACACCTCAGACCGCTCCTTTACGCGAAATCCAGCCAGACGGCAGTCGCCATCCGTTCGACAAGTTCATCATCTCTAAGACTCCAGCAGCCCGTTGGGGCACACCCGAGGACTTGATGGGTCCTGCCGTGTTCCTGGCTTCCGACGCTTCAGATTTCGTCAACGGCCATGTGCTCTACGTGGACGGAGGCATCCTAGCCTATATCGGTAAGCAGCCCTGATGGAACCAGTGAAATAGAAGTACAATAGGTAAATGCTGCCACCAGCCTTGTTCTCAGACGGTGAAACTCCGCTCTGCCCATGCGCTGTGTGGCAGCATTCTTTTTGTGGATGCACAGGTGCAAGGGGCATTAAAACAAAAAAGGAAATGCACGGAGCATTTCCTTCTTATTCTTTTTCTTACTGAAAAATACTTACAAGTTTACTTGTTTACAGCGTTGTCGAGTTCTGCGCCAACCTTGAACTTCACGCAGTTCTTAGCCTTGATAGTGATTTTTTCCTTGGTGCTTGGGTTGATGCCCTCGCGCTCAGGACGCTGGTTTACGCTGAAAGTACCGAAGCCGATGAGCTGAATTTTGTCACCTGCGATGAGGGCCTCAGAGATTGCTTGAGTAGTAGCTTCAAGTGCTGCTTTAGCCTGAGCCTTGGTCAGTTCAGCAGAAGCTGCGATCTTTTCGATTAATTCTGTCTTGTTCATAATTTTGATTTTATAATTGAATAAATAATAAGCCTTTTCGGATTCTGTCCGCAAATATAGGAGAATAGTTTTACAAATCAAACAAAAAATAAAAAAAAGTGAAGAATTTAATGAAAAAAGTGCTCTCGCAAGGCTTTTTATGTGCTATGAGGGGATTTTTTCGTAATTTTGCGTCCTATAACGACAAAAGAAAAGGATTATTGATATGCGCAGCTTACCAACGATAACAAAGAACCTCTTAATCATCAACGTGTTGGCCTTCCTTGCCTACTACGTTTTTCATTCAAGAGGGATAGACCTGAACAATATGTTCGGGCTTCACTTCTTCCTGGCGAGTGATTTCCACTTCTACCAGCTGTTTACCTACATGTTCATGCACGGAGGGTGGTCGCACTTGTTCTTCAACATGTTTGCGTTGTGGATGTTCGGTTGTGTAGTTGAGAACACATGGGGGGCCAAGAAGTTCCTTTTTTATTACATCGTGTGCGGCGTAGGCGCCGGACTGATGCAGGAAGGTGCCCAGTTCATCAACTATGCCATGGAGGGAATGGCGGCCTACAACAATGTCCATACGGCAGACGGACTTTACATGCCCATGGCGCAATTTCTCAACTCCTGGACTACCGTGGGAGCATCGGGTGCCATCTATGCCATTCTGCTTGCTTTCGGCATGCTCTATCCAGAGGAGCGCATCTTCATTATCCCTATACCATTCCCCATTAAGGCCAAGTGGTTCGTGCTGTTTTACGTGGCGGTGGAACTCTTTTCCGCCATGTCCACAAGCAATGATGGCGTGGCACATTGTGCCCATCTGGGCGGCATGCTCTTCGGCTACCTCCTTATTAAGTACTGGCGTAACCATCCGCAGGTGAGTTCGTTTGAAGACTGGAACCGTCGCAGCAGTGCTTTCAGTAGGTTTAAAGACGCTTTAGGCAAGCGCAATCGCGAGAATTTTACGTTCCATCGCAACGATAAATTCAAGGGCTATAACCACGCAACTGACGATGACGAGAAGGAAGTTGTGAAGCAGGCTGAGATAGACCGCATTCTTGACAAAATTCGCAAAAGCGGCTACGACAGCCTTACCACGGAAGAAAAGCAAAAACTCTTTGACTCTTCCAAGTGACAGGAAAGGTGACGAATAGGCTATGCTTGGAGGATTCAAAAACTTTACCCTACAGATGGTGGCAGGAGCCAATGTGGCAACTGTCACCATGTTGCTCTTGACTGGTTTTGCCGACTACGTGAATCCTGTGGAACATCCCGTGTTGGCACAGGCAGGGTTGGCATTCCCCATTTTCTTGTTGCTCAATACCGGCTTCTTTGTATTCTGGCTTTTGTTCGGCTTGCGCCAGGTCCTTATTCCTATAGCCGGCTTCCTGTTGTGTTGTGTCCCTATTCGCACTTACTTCCCCCTCAACGTTCCTCACAGTGCACCTGCCGCCGCTATCAAGGTTCTGTCCTACAACGTACTCGGTTTTAATCCCATTGAAGGTTCCCAGCCAGGCAGTAACGCAATCATGGACTATATAGCCAAGAGCGGTGCTGATATCGTCTGTGTGCAAGAGGCCAATCTTTGGGGCGACCATCAAACCTATTCCGACAGCGTTCTCGCTCCCATCTATGCCTATTGCGACACCATGCTCGTGCCGAATGGCGACTGCATCGGTATCTACTCCAAGTTCCCGATTGTAGGCAAGGAACGCATCAACTATGACTCCAAGACGAATCTTAGCGGTGCTTATCGGCTCAAAATAGAAGGCGACACAGTCATTGTCGTCAACAACCATTTTGAGAGCAACGGACTTACTCACGATGAGAAGGAAAACTTCAAGGAGATGGTGAAGGGCGAAATGAACGGGAAGCAGATGAAAGTCGAGTCGAAGCGACTCATTGACAAACTCGCGGAAACCAGTAAGCGCAGGGCTCCTGAAGCCGATGCGGTGGCACGCTATATAGCTCGCCATGAGGGAGAAAGCATTATCCTGTGTGGCGATTTCAACGACAACCCCATTAGCTATACCCGGCGAGTGATAGTCGACAAATTGACCGACTGCTATGTGGCCACAGCCAACGGGCCGGGCATCTCCTATCATCTGAGCGGATTCTATGTGCGAATAGACAACATCATGTGCACGCCCGACTGGAAACCCTATGGCTGCACAGTGGACAGCAAGGTGAAAAGTTCAGACCATTATCCTATATATTGCTGGCTGCAAAAGCAGCGAAAACATTGATTTTTATATAATATAGCGGTATAAATTTTTCAAAGTGTGAAAAAATAACTATCTTTGCACACTATTAGCAACGTTTTATAAACGAAACAATAATTAATAACATAACAAACAAAATGCAAAACAAAGGAATTGTAATTGTAACTGCCGTCTTACTGACGCTTGCAAGCATCTTCTATCTGTCATTCTCGGTGGCCACCGGCTACTATGACAGTCAGGCAGCAAAGATTAAAGATCCCATTGCTCAGCAGGACTACAAGGATTCTGTGAAGTATCTGGGTATTTATTCTTACCAGAAGTGTCTTGAAACTCAGATAGGTCTCGGACTTGACCTGAAGGGCGGTATGAACGTCATCCTTGAAGTTTCTGTTCCCGATCTCGTGGAGAACCTTGCCGACCACAAAACCACTCCAGGTTTTGTACGTGCAATGGAAATGGCTCGTGCAGAGGAGGAAAAGACACAGGGCGACTTCATCTCTATTTTCGTTAAGTGCTATCACCAGGCAGCACCCGGACACAGTCTTGCTGAAATCTTCGCTACTCAAGAATTGAAGGACGAAGTGAAGACCACCAGTTCTGACGCTGATGTGGAGAAGGTGCTCCGCAAGAAGGTGGCAGACAACGTGAACGATGCCAAGAATGTAATCACTAAGCGTATTGACAAGTTCGGCGTGGTTCAGCCTAACATCCAGATGTTGGAAGGCCAGGAAGGACGTATCATGGTTGAAATGCCTGGTGTCCGCGAGCCGGAGCGTATGCGTAAGCTCCTCCAGGGTAGTGCTAATCTCGAGTTCTGGGAGACTTATAGTTCCGACGAAATTGTGCCTTATCTCGTGCAGCTTGACCAGCGCTTGGCTGGCGGCGATGAGGAAGAGGCTTCTGCAGACACAACAGCTGTCAAGACTGACAGCGCTGCTGTCGCT
Source organism: uncultured Prevotella sp. (assembly GCA_905198745.1). Taxonomy (GTDB): domain Bacteria; phylum Bacteroidota; class Bacteroidia; order Bacteroidales; family Bacteroidaceae; genus Prevotella. Next base: position 7,619 of record CAJKDU010000040.1, read on the forward strand.
GCTCCTGTAAAGAGCAAGTTCCAGATAAAGAAAGCAGACAACAAGAAGAATATTGTCAGCGAAGAGACTCAGGCCAAGAAACTGCATCCGCTGCTCTCCATGTTGCAGACCATGAACCAGCAACTCAGCATGGTTGGTATGGCAAGCATTCGCGATACTGCCGCTATCAACAAGATGTTGCACTCGGCTATCGCCAAGCAGGTGTTGCCTTCAGACGTGAAGTTGCTCTGGAGTGCCAAGCCTACAGACCTCATCAAGAACAACAAGAAAATCTATGAGCTGCATGCCATCAAGGTGACAACCAGCGATGGCCGTGCTCCTATCGAGGGCGATGTGGTGACAGATGCCAGCGACCAGTTCAATAATCTCACCGGTCAGCCGGAGGTTAGCATGACCATGAACCAGGAAGGCGCACGCGAGTGGGCTGCACTTACCAAGGCCAACGTAGGACGTGCTATCGCTATCGTGCTTGATGGCGCTGTGTACAGCTCTCCTCGTGTAAACGGTGAAATCAGTGGCGGTCAGTCGTCAATCAGCGGTAACTTCACAGTGGAAGATACCAAAGACCTTGCCAACACATTGAAGTCAGGTCGTATGAAAGCTCCTGTACGCATTGTTCAGGAAGAAGTGGTTGGTCCTTCATTGGGTGCACAGTCTATCCAGCAGGGTCTTACCTCATTCGTGATTGCCTTCGTGCTCCTCATCATCTTCATGGTGATGCTCTACGGATTCATCCCCGGCATGGTTGCCAACACGGCTTTGATTCTCAACCTCTTCTTTACGTTGGGCATTATGGCGTCGTTCCAGTCGGCACTCACCATGCCTGGTATTGCCGGTATCGTGCTCACGCTCGGTATGGCTGTGGACGCCAATGTACTTATATATGAGCGCACGCGTGAGGAACTCAAGGTGGGCAAGAATATCCAGCAGGCCATTGCCGAAGGTTATGGCAACGCCTTCTCGGCCATCTTCGACTCCAACCTCACCTCTATCATCACAGGTGTTATCCTGCTCGTCTTCGGTACAGGACCTATCCGTGGCTTTGCCACCACATTGATTATCGGTATCATCTGCTCGTTCTTCACGGCCGTGTTCTTGACACGTCTTGTTTATGAGCGTCAGATGAAGAAAGACAAGTGGTTGGGCATTACCTTCGACACCGCTTTCTCTCGCGGCATTTTCCGCAATCCTACCTATCGTTTCATGTCGATGGCCAAGAAGACCTTTACCTTCACGGCTGTTGTGGTTGTGCTCTTTGCCATCAGCTTTGCTGTTCGTGGCTTGAGCCGCAGCATCGACTTCACCGGTGGCCGAAACTATGTCATCAAGTTCGAGAAGCCTACAGAGCCTGAGCAGATTCGCGAAGTTCTCGCTAATGCGTTCCCTGGCAGCAACGTGGGCGCACTTGCACTTGGTACAGACGGCATGACCATCCGCGTGTCAACCAACTACAAGATTGAAAGCAACAGTCCTTCTGTAGACAACGAGGTGGAAAACATCCTCTTCAAACAGTTGTCTAAGGCTGGATTGGTGACACAGAAGAGTGTGGAGGCATTCAAGAATCCTGATATCCGCCAAGGTGGTTCCATCATCAGCAGCACCAAGGTAGGTCCTGCTGTGGCCAAGGACATCACCAACGGAGCCATTATCAGTGTTATCATTGCCCTCTTCGCCATCTTTATCTATATCCTTATTCGTTTCAGCAACGTGGCATTCTCTATCGGTTCTATCGTTGCTTTGGCAGTAGATACGGTGATTGTGATTGGCTGCTTCTCAGCTTGCTGGGGATGGATGCCCTTCTCGCTCGAGATAGATCAGTCGTTTATCGGTGCCATCTTGACCGTTATCGGTTACTCAATCAACGATAAGGTGATTGTGTTCGACCGTATTCGTGAGAACCTCAAGTTGCATCCTAAGCAGGAGTTGGGCGACCTCTTCAATGAGTCTATCAACCAAACCTTGGCACGTACCGTGAAGACATCAGCCACGACATTGCTCGTGTTGTTGTGTATCTTCTTCCTCGGTGGTGAGAGCATCCGTAGCTTCTCGTTCGCTATGATTATCGGTGTGGTAGTAGGTACATTGAGCTCTATCTTCATTGCAGCTCCTACTGCTTACCTGACACTTGGTCACAAGCACAACAAGCAGAACAAGAATCTCGCAGCAGCAGAGGCATAAGTCCTCTCTTTGCTTGAATATAATAAAGGCTATCATTGGCTTGTCTTAACGACAGTGTCCAATGATAGCCTTTCTCTTTATCCTGTTGGTGAGATGGTTTTGGCTGCCTCTCCCTTTCGTCGCGAACGTACAGAAGTCAAACGGGACATTCTGTGGCAAAGAATTGGACCAGGAAATTTGTATTGCTAATGCTAACTATTCGGGCCTTAGATAAAACGCTACAACAATCAGCACCTACCAATATGGGAAGTAACTCAGATTCTGGTAGATCCTTGATAATTAATAACAGAACACGGGGCTTATTTGTGTATGACAACAAGTGTACATACATAAATTCAAATTTCCGAAAATATCTATCACCTATCACTAATTGAGCGCTCTAAAGCTTGTAAACGGCTGAAAATAAGCCTACAAGTCTTGCTGCCCCACCAAAATCTATCACTAATCCATCACTATACTATCACTAATCCCTCACTATTGTTCTTGTTGTTCTTTTTATGGGGCTTCCTGAATTGGGAGTGACACCTGAAGTTGCAGTTTCCGAATGGATGTAAATTACGGTTCATCCGGGATCTGGAGTGATACATATGGTGCATCGTTTGGATTGAGAGAAAAACGGGCTGAAAGTCTTGCCATTTACTTGACTTCCTCTTGCTACCTTATTGGATAATTATTGGCTCTTCCAATATTTGGAGTGACACATGATATTGTGGTATCGGGTTAACATGACGTGCGGGCTTAAAAACCGATTTTCTGTTTGGGCCTAACGGATGACAAACAAACATCACTCCAAATTCCGGAAGAACCTAAATTACTTCCGAATCGGATGTAATCTCCCAATATACTTGTTGTCGCTATTTGATCTATGACTGACTAACGATATGTTTGAGGCTGACTTGTGATTGGTCCTACCGGTTGGGCACTCATTGCCTATGCAGTGGGCATAGTTTGCCCAAATCGGGTGGCTATTTTGGGGGTGTCTCGCTCGAACTTGACAAAAAGTGAAATCGGTGATGGAAGTGATGGATATTTTCCATCTATCACGCATCTATCACTCCGTTATCTCGCATGCTGTCAACTCTAAAATGTCAGATATCATGAAAAGTGATGGATTTTGCCCAAAAACTAAAAACTTTTTTGCGCGCACGTATGCGCGTAAGATGCCGTCGTCCAACAATCCATAAGGCGGGAAATGGCTTCCGGTAATGGTAAGGCTTTCACTCTGCTCTTTGATACAGACCAGTAGCTTTGTTATGTTGTGGACCATCACTACAAATAGTGGTAGATACTGATTCTTTAGAATTGACAGGAAATAAACGCTTTGTTTGTCGGGGATGTAAGAAAACAAAAAGGTTGCACCATTTCACAATGGCACAACCTGCAAACTTAAACAACCAATAAAAGAAATAGATTGTTCCTTTTATTATTCTTTATCTGATGAAGAGTAATTCGCGATACTTGGGCAGAGTCCAAAGCTCGTCAGAAACTACAAGTTCGAGCTTGTCTATCTGATAGCGGATCTTGTCCATCTTGGGCTCTACGGTGTCGTGGTATGCGATGGCCTTTTCATGCTCGTCGGTAATTTTGTTGGCCACCTTGCGTGCATTGACGAGCTCTTCCACTCCAGTCTCGATAGCCTGTGTGCGCTCGGCAATCTCTTCAATTATCTTCTTGTTACGTTCTGTCAGTTTAGCAGCTTTTTCTGCGGGGAAGATGTCGTACATGCTCTGTACGTTCTTGGCCAACTGACTCTGATAGTGGGTGCAGACTGGGATGATGTGGTTCATGGACAGGTCGCCGAACACACGTGCCTCAATCTGTATTTTCTTGGTATAGGTTTCCCACTTCACCTCGTTGCGTGCTTCCAACTCTTTCTTGGTCATCACGTTCATGCTTTCGAACATCTTCACGCTGGCGTCATCCAGGTAGCGTTCAAAGATTTTCGGGCAAGAAGTCTCGCAATCAAGACCACGCTTCTTGGCTTCTTCAACCCATTCGTCAGAGTAACCGTTGCCCTCAAAGTGGATGGGCTTGCAGTACTTGGCGTCTTCGCGAACCACGTCGAGAATAGCAGAAATCTTTTCTTCACCCTTGGCGATGAGTGCGTCTACACGCTTCTTGAATTCTACCAATGCTTCGGCTACGGCAGTGTTGAGCACGATCATGGCTGACGCACAGTTAGCCTCTGAACCTACGGCACGGAACTCAAAGCGGTTGCCGGTGAAGGCAAATGGAGACGTACGGTTACGGTCTGTATTGTCGATGAGCAGTTCGGGAATCTCGGGAATGTCAAGCTTCAATGCCTGTTTGCCTGCGATGTTGAGGATATCCTCCTTGTCAGACTTTTCCACGTGGTTGAGAATCTCGGTGAGCTGGTGACCCAAGAATGAGGAAATGATGGCTGGAGGTGCCTCGTTGGCTCCCAGACGATGGGCGTTTGTTGCACTCATGATGCTCGCCTTGAGCAGTCCGTTGTGCTTGTACACAGCCATCAGTGTTTCTACGATAAACACGATAAAACGAAGGTTGTCTTCGGGAGTCTTGCCGGGACCATGGAGCAAAATGCCGGTGTCTGTTGCGAGACTCCAGTTGTTGTGCTTACCAGAACCGTTGATGCCATCGAAAGGTTTCTCGTGGAGGAGCACACGGAATCCGTGGCGGCGAGCTACCTTCTTCATCAGTGACATGAGCAGCATGTTGTGGTCTACGGCAAGGTTTGTCTCTTCAAAGATTGGTGCCAACTCAAACTGGTTGGGAGCCACCTCGTTGTGGCGTGTCTTGCAAGGAATGCCCAATTCGAGAGCCTGGATTTCCAGGTCTTTCATGAAAGCCTGAACACGTTCAGGAATGATTCCGAAGTAGTGGTCATCCATCTGCTGGCTCTTTGCCGAGTCATGTCCCATGAGGGTACGGCCGGTAAGCATCAGGTCTGGACGTGCGGAATAGAGGCCTTCGTCAACGAGGAAATACTCCTGTTCCCATCCGAGGTTGGAAACTACTTTCTTCACGTCAGGATAGAAATAGTGGCAAACGTCTGTAGCAGCCACGTTTACGGCGTGCAGAGCCCGGAGCAGAGGAGCCTTATAGTCAAGAGCCTCACCGGTATAAGAGATGAAAATGGTTGGGATGCAGAGTGTGTCGTCGATGATAAATACGGGTGACGTTGGATCCCATGCTGAGTAACCGCGTGCCTCGAAAGTGTTGCGTATACCACCACTTGGGAATGAACTGGCATCAGGCTCCTGCTGTACGAGCAACTTTCCAGAGAATTCCTCAATCATACCGCCCTTGCCGTCGTGCTCGATGAAGGCATCGTGCTTCTCGGCTGTTCCCTCGGTAAGCGGCTGGAACCAGTGCGTGTAGTGTGTCACACCATTCTCTTCGGCCCACTGCTTCATGCCTGCAGCCACAGCGTTGGCTATGGAGCGGTCGAGCTTGGAACCGTTGTCGATCACGTCGATGAGTTTCTCATAGACATCGGCAGGAAGATATTTGTACATCTTCGCACGGTTGAACACGTACTTGCTGAAGAATTCCGACGGACGCTCCACGGGAGCAATCACTTCGAGAGGTTTTTTCTTGAATGCCTCTTCGACAACCTGAAATCTCAAATTTGCCATTTTCTTAATCTTTTATTATTGTTTAAACTTTTATTGTCTGTATCGTATAAAGCCTAAGTTTGCACTTGCAAAGATACGGCTTTTTTCACTCTCTTGCATTGTTTTTGTATCATTATTCAGCATTTTGACTGTCTTTTTGTATTTATAGGCAGTTCCGGTGCTGAATAATGATGGCTTTCTCTATCCTCTTTTAGGGATGGAGTGTGAATCCGAATACCAGGTAAGCTTTCTGTGTGCTTGGGTTGGCTGCCACGCTGGCAAACACCGGAACGGAGAACGAGTCGGTAATCTTGATGTCCTTGCTGGCTTTCAGCGAGATGTTTGTCACTGCAAATCCGTTTGCGTTGGCATAAGAACTGGTGGCCCAAGGCACCATGCCTACGGATGCCGACCAGTCACAACCGCCTAACTTGAAAGGAGCCGTAGCCTCAAAATAGGATGAGTAGGCACGTTTGCCGCTCTTGTTGGCACCGTCGTTGCCCGCAAAGTTGGTGAACCACTGGAGCGACAGGGGACCGAAGTCGTAGCCTACGTTTGCTTCAAACAAGTGGGATGTCTTGTGGGCAGCATAGCAGAAATACTTCGTGTTGGGACTGTTAAACCAGTAGTCGGTCACGCCCACGTTGAAACCACCTGTCGAGTAAGCCAATGTCAGGTCAAGTTCCTTCGTGTCGGAAGATTCTGAGAGACCCACGTTGCCCCATGCTGAGAGTGACAAACCCTTGTAGCCGATACCCAACGTTGGCTGGATGCTCACTTCTCCGCATTTCTGGCCACGCCAGATATACTCGTTGACGAAGTCTGCCGAAACGGTTGTTTCCACCTTGTCCTGAGCTGTAGCTGCAGTGGCGATGGCCATCGTGCCGAGTGCCATCATGCCCAATCTCTTCAAATCCTTCATAATCTTTTCCCTTTCTTTTTTAAGATGAAACTTTGTGTTTGTGTGTTATTATCTCTCTCTGTTATTTGTTCATCCATTGTGCAATTCGGCGCATGGCCTCTTCGCAGTCTTCTCTTTCGCCGAATGAGGTGAAGCGCACGTAGCCTTCGCCGCTCGGTCCGAAACCTACACCCGGTGTGCAGACGATTTGTGCTCCGTAGAGCAGTTGCTCGAAGAACTTCCAGCTGCCCACTCCTTCTGGAGTTTTCACCCACAGGTAAGGCGCATTCACACCACCATAAACTTTGAATCCCATTTGCGTCAGTGCTTCGTACATCAGTTTGGCATTGCCCATGTAGTAGTCAATCACCTCGCGGGTCTGCTGTTTTCCTTCGGGCGTATAGATGGCCTCGGCAGCTCGCTGGCTGATATAGCTTGTTCCGTTGAACTTGGTACACTGGCGCCGGTCCCACATAGGGTTGAGTGCCACCCGTTCTTCCCCGTTGAAGGGAATGGCTGTGAGTTCTTTCGGTATGACGGTGTAGCCGCATCTTACTCCTGTAAACCCTGCAGTCTTGGAATAGCTGTGGAACTCTATTGCCACCTTGCGTGCTCCCTTTATCTCGTAGATGGAGTGGGGTATTTCCGGGTCGGTGATATAGGCTTCGTAGGCAGCGTCGTAGAGGATGATGGTGTCATTCTTGATGGCATAGTTAACCCACTTGCGCAGTTCCTCTTTCGTGATGACCGTTCCTGTCGGGTTGTTGGGGTAGCAGAGGTAAATCATGTCTACCCGGTGGTCGGGAATCTGCGGAACGAAATTGTTTTCCTCCAGACAGGGCATGTAGGTAATGTTGCTCCACTTGCCGTCTTGAAGCACTCCGGCTCTTCCACACATCACGTTGGAATCGATATACACTGGATAGATAGGGTCAGTCACGCCTACGCTGTTGTCCCAGCGGAGCAGTTCGCCGATGTTTCCCGTATCACTCTTGGCACCGTCGTTGACGAATATCTCGCTTGGGTCGAGGTGTATGCCCCGTGGCAGAAAGTCGTTCTTCACGATGGCCTCGCGCAGCCAAAGGTAGCCCTGTTCGGGTCCGTAGCCATGGAAAGTCTCTTTGCTTGCCATTTCGTCTACCGCCTTGTGCATGGCCTCGATGACTGCTGGAGCCAATGGGCGTGTCACGTCGCCTATTCCCAGACTGTTCACCTTTGCTTTGGGGTGTGATATCTTGAACGAGTTGACCTTTTTCGCTATGTCTGCAAAGAGATAGTTCTTTTGCAGTTTCAGATAGTGTTCGTTGACTAATGCCATATCTTTTTACTCTTTTATTGTTGTTTATAGTTCTTGTTGTTTTTGCCTAAAGCTTGATTTCCCCGTCGAAGACGAAGGCTGCAGGACCAGTCATGTAGACGTGGTTGTCGGCTTCGCTCCATTCAATGTGGAGTGTGCCTCCGTCCATCTTGATGTCGCTTGTGCGTCCCCGTCTGTTGGTCAGTGCCGCAGCCACGGCTGTGGCACATGCTCCGGTACCGCATGCCATGGTGATGCCGCTACCTCTTTCCCATACCCTGGTGCGGATTTCTCCGTCGGGCATTATTTGCGCAAACTCTATGTTGGCTCTTTCCGGGAAGCTCTTGTCGTGCTCCATGATGCTGCCGAACCGTGCGATGTCTATGTCGTCTATGTCGTCGACAAAGGTAACGAAATGCGGGTTGCCCATTGAAACGAACGTTCCCTTGAATGAGCGGAAAGCCGCTTTCAGCGTGCCATCGCCTTCGGACGCATATTGCTTGCTGTTTTCCAGTTGCGGTTCCAGCATGTCCACGGTCACGCTTTCCACCTGGGTCTTGTCTTCGTTGAGGTGCAAGTGCAGCGTTTTGATGCCCGATAGTGTTTCAAGGCGGATGCTTGTGCTGTGCGTGAGTCCCCGTTCATAGAGATATTTCCCGATGCATCTTGAAGCATTTCCGCACATCATGGCCTCCGATCCGTCGGCATTGAATATTCTCATCCGGTAGTCGGCCCGCATGCTGGTAGGTTTGCAAATCAGCACCAACCCGTCGCTTCCGATGCCCTTGTGGCGGTCGCTCCATTTGATGGAGGCTGCGTTGGGGTCTTCTATATTATATAATAATGTATTGACATATATATAATCATTTCCTGCCCCATGCATCTTGGTGAACTTGATTGTGTGTGCCATATTGCTTTCCTTTTATTGTTGATGTTTGCCTTTTGTTTTGTTTCTGCTGCAAAATTACTACATTTCGTCTTACGTCAAATGCTTTTGGTGGCGTTTTCACGTTCTTTTTTAGATAAAATATCAAATTGTAAGATATTTATAGAATTGTGCTTACAGTTTGAATAAATATTTCGCGGCCTTCTTCACAATATGTTATCCTGTTTAAAAACATTGTATCAAAATGTGGTAAATATAATTAATTGTATATCAAAATGTTGTACTTTTGCACACGAAACATAACAAAAAGTTATTGAAATGAATATTAACCAATAAAAAAGAAAAGAGAGGTAAACATGAAGAAGATTGAAGCTATCATCCGCAAGACCAAGTTCGAGGATGTGAAGGAAGCACTTCTTGCTGCCGACATCGAATGGTTCTCTTATTATGATGTAAGAGGTGAGGGCAAGATGCGCCAGGCGCGAATCTACCGTGGCGTTATGTACGACACCAGCAGCATTGAGCGTGTGCTGATTAATATAGTGGTGCGCGACAAGAATGTGGAGAAGACGATAGCTGCCATTCAGGGTGCAGCCCGTACCGGAGAGATTGGCGACGGCCGCATATTCATTATCCCGATAGACGATTCCATCCGTATCCGCACAGGCGAGCGTGGCGACATTGCTCTTTACAATGCGGAGCAGGAAAAGTAAAAGCATGGGAATCGGAGAAGAGAGAGACAAGGGATAATAACAACACACAACATTTTTAAAGATTAAGATTATGACAACATTATTTTTGGCAGCCGAATCGGTGGCAGACGTGGCCAAGAGCGTTTCCGATTTGGGCTTGAGCGTAGATACAGTATGGATGTTGCTTGCAGCAATGCTCGTGTTCTTCATGCAGCCAGGCTTTGCTCTCTGCGAGGCAGGCTTTACCCGTAGCAAGAACACGGCCAACATTCTTTTCAAGAACTTTGTCGACTTTATGGTCGGTTCAGTGCTTTTCTGGTTTGTCGGTTTCGGCTTCATGTTTGGCAGCGACGGTGCCGGTTTCATTGGTATGCCTAACTTCGGTGACTTGTCGTTCTATCATGGCGACCTGCCTACAGAGGGCTTCCTGATTTTCGAGACCGTGTTCTGTGCCACTTCAGCCACCATCGTTTCTGGTGCCATGGCAGAGCGCACCAAGTTCTCCATGTACTGCGTCTATTCGTTCTTCATCTCTTTGATCATCTATCCCGTTGAGGGACATTGGACCTGGGGTGGAGGTTGGCTTTGCAATGCCGATCCCGCTTCGTTCATGATGCAGACTTTCGGTGCCACGTTCCATGACTTTGCCGGTTCTGCCATTGTTCACTCCGTTGGTGGTGTGCTCGCCTTGGTGGGTGCCATCTGCCTGGGTCCCCGTTTGGGCAAGTACGACAAGCATGGCAAGAGCCGCGCCATTCCCGGCCACAACCTGATGGCTGCTGCTCTAGGTGTGTTCATCCTTTGGTTCGGATGGTTCGGTTTCAACCCCGGTTCTCAGCTCGCCGCCTCAGGTGAAGTGAACCGTGTGGCCATCTCCCACGTGTTCCTCACCACCAACCTGGCTGCCGTAGCCGGTGGTCTTGCCACCATGTTCACCTCTTGGATTAAGTATGGTAAACCTTCGTTCTCGCTCACCCTCAACGGTGTTCTTGCTGGATTGGTAGCCATCACGGCCGGCTGCGACCTCGTTTCACCACTTGGTTCACTCATCATTGGTTTCTTGGCAGGTGTCATCCTTGTCTATGGCATTGAGTTCATCGACACCAAGCTCCACATTGACGACCCTGTTGGTGCCAGCTCCGTTCATGGCATCTGTGGTATCTTCGGAACCCTGATGACAGGTCTCTTCGCCCTCGACGGTGGCGCCTTCTACGGCGGTGGCTTCGGATTCTTCGGTGCTCAGGTGCTCGGCATCGTCTGCATAGACCTTTGGGCAGCAGTGGCAGGATTCATCCTCTTCTACAGCATCAAGAAGATTGCCGGTCTGCGTGTTGACAAGCGCATTGAGGAAGAAGGTCTCGACATCTACGAGCATGGAGAGTCTTGCTACAACTAAATTCTTGATAATATACAATATCTGACCTGGTAGTTATCGGAAGACACAGCGCTTCCGATAACTCTTCATCTCATCCCCAGGAGAACTTAAACAATTAAACATAGAAGAAATATGTGTGGAATAGTATCTATTTTCAACATTCAGGAGCAGACTCCTGAACTGCGCCAGAAGGCGCTTCGCATGAGTGCCAAGATTCGTCACCGCGGTCCCGACTGGAGCGGTATCTATTGCGGCGGTTCCGCCATCCTTGCCCACGAGCGTCTGTCTATCGTGGATCCCGAGTCGGGCAAGCAGCCACTGTTCAGTCCCGACAAGAAACAGGTGCTTGCCGTCAATGGCGAGATATACAATCATCAGGACATCCGCCGTCGGTTTGCAGGTCGCTATCAGTTCCAGACGGGCAGTGACTGCGAGGTGATACTCGCCCTCTATCGCGAAAAGGGCATTCATTTCCTCGAGGACTTGAGCGGCATCTTTGCCTTTGCGCTTTACGATGCCGAGAAAGATGAGTTTCTCATTGCCCGCGATCCCATCGGCGTGATTCCCCTCTACATCGGTTACGATGCCGACGGAAAGGTGTATGTGGCAAGTGAACTCAAGGCGCTCGAAGGCCAGTGCGACCGCTACGAGCCTTTCCTTCCCGGACATTATTACTGGAGCCGTGAGGGAGAGATGAAGAGATACTACACCCGCGACTGGTTCGACTATGAAAATGTGAAGGACAATCCTGCCAGTGTCGCCGACATTCATGATTCGCTGGAGGCTGCCGTGAAGCGCCAGCTGATGAGCGACGTGCCCTATGGCGTGCTGCTCAGTGGCGGTCTTGACTCGTCGGTCATCAGTGCCATTGCCGAGAAATACTCCGAGAAGCGCATCGAGGAAGGTGGAGCCACCAAGGCTTGGTGGCCGCGCCTGCACTCCTTTGCCGTGGGCCTGAAGGGCGCGCCCGACTTGGCCAAAGCCCGTATGGTGGCAGATCATATAGGAACCGTGCACCACGAAATCAACTACACCATCCAGGAAGGGCTCGACGCCATACGCGACGTTATCTACTACATCGAGACCTACGACGTGACCACAGTCCGTGCCTCCACCCCTATGTACCTCTTGGCGCGCGTCATTAAGAGCATGGGCATCAAGATGGTGCTTTCCGGTGAGGGTGCCGACGAAATCTTCGGCGGTTATCTCTACTTCCATAAGGCTCCCAATGCCAGGGCTTTCCATGAGGAGACCGTGCGCAAGCTGTCCAAGCTCTATCTTTACGACTGCCTGCGTGCCAACAAGAGCCTTTCGGCTTGGGGCGTAGAGGGGCGTGTGCCGTTTCTCGACAAGGAGTTTCTCGATGTGGCCATGCGCACCAATCCCGAGGCCAAGATGTGTCCGGGACACACCATCGAGAAGAAGATTGTCCGTGAGGCCTTTGCCGACATGTTGCCCGACGAAGTGGCATGGCGCCAGAAGGAGCAGTTCTCCGATGGAGTGGGCTACAGTTGGATAGACACACTGAAGAAGATCACCTCCGATCAGGTGAGCGACGAGGAGATGGCGCATGCCGCCGAGCGGTTCCCCATCAACCCACCGCGCAACAAGGAAGAATACTACTACCGTTCCATCTTCGCCGAGCATTTCCCCAGCGACAGTGCAGCCCTTTCGGTGCCGAGCGTGCCGAGCGTGGCTTGCTCCACCGCCGAGGCGTTGGCGTGGGATGAGGCGTTCAAGAACATGAACGATCCCAGTGGCCGTGCTGTGGCAGGTGTGCACGAAGATGCGTACAAGAAATAACAAGCTTGCCATATTTTTGACGTATTTGTAGAAAGAGAGCATCCCGGGCCGATTCGACATTCTGCCGTCGTTTCGTGTCCGGGATTTTTATATCCTTGGGCTTTCTGTTTAGGCAATGGAAAGTAGGCTTTTCACCACTTCAAGAATTCTGAACCTATCTCCGTTAACGGTAGAGTTGCATATAGTTAATGGCAGAGCATCGCATCGTTAATGGTAACGTAATGCTCTTTTTACCGAGGTGAAAAAAGTTTTTTTGCCCGACTTGTGCAACAGACTGGCTCGTCTGAAGGGAAGGGCGAAAAGAAAAGGTTCTTTCACCCGAGTGCAAACAACAGGTACTTTTGGGTGTCGTTGGGTGTCTTGATCGCGATCAACGGTCACTTTTAAGAGCATCACTAACTGAAAATCCTGTTTTGAGGCTCTTCCGCAATTTGGAGTGATGATTGTTTGTCATCGTTAGGGCCAAACAGAAAGGCGGGCTGAAAGCCCAACCTGTACCCAGCCCAGGGCAAGCGTAGCGACACCCTGGGCTGGGTCAAAACGCACATCCTACCTGAAAGGTCAAAAGCATTACTCATAAGCTTGCTGATGTTATGCTTTTGCCCTTTCTATTATATTTGCACATTGAAAAATAAAGAGAATAGCGCTAAAGTTGTGAATTATAACACAAAACAATTTAGTACCAGTGCAAGCTAGGCTTGTAGCTTTTCTTCGTGTAGTTCAGTCTATACACTACGCCCGCCATCGCATACGATGGAATCACGTTGGTGCGTTTGCTGCTCACGTAGCTACTAGTTTGTGTATATTCCACATGCTTCAACTGCTTCAGAATGTCAAAGCCTTCAAGCACTACCATCAGCTTGACGTCGAGGAATATGTGCACCGATTGTTCTCCGAGCCTGCCCTGCAGTGATCTGTACTGGCATTTGTACTT
>CAJKDU010000041.1 GCA_905198745.1 uncultured Prevotella sp.
ACGACAAGCCCATTGGCAGAATTAAGTATGCACTAAATTAATTCCGCCAACAGGTCATGCTTATACAAAATTATAAAATTCTATGTTCCCTATTTGTACTATAGTCCGCAAAATTACAATTTATTTATCAAACCCCCAAACTTTTAACATAAAAAGCAGAATTTTGCTACTTATTTTGGCAAAATGTTGGAAAAAAGTGAAATGAAGGTTGTAAACTACAGTCACAACCCTCCATAAATTAAAGTGTGGTCCGGCTGTATTTCGCATTAAAAAAAAGCGTTAAATAGCGGTTATTCATGAAAAAAAAAAGTAACTTTGTAGATAAATTATAACTATTCGACAGATGAAACCATCTTCTTCCTTGCAAGCCCTTATGCGCCAGCGCATCCTGTTGCAGATGGAGTATGCGGCAGAAAAAGCCGCATTCCAACAGCAAACAGACACGTTGGGTGTGGCCAGACAGGTGAAACGAGGAGATGCCTGGTTTCCCTTACGAATAGGTCAGCGTTTTTACAATGCGCTCAACCAGCCTGCCATGGAAGTGTGGCGTACAGCCGATACCGACATCACCCACAATTTTGAGCCCGGCAGAAGTATCACCTTCTTCCGTGTCGTTTCAGCAAAGCCTTCCACAGCCCCCACACCCCATCACTATCGCTTCACCGCCACCGTTTCGTATGTAGAGGGCGACAGGATGGTGGTTGTGCTGCCCGACCATGCCGTGGCAGCCGACCTTGCAGGCGCCACCACCCCCATAGGGTTGCAATTGTCATTTGACGAAACCACCTATAAGCTCATGTTCGAAGCCCTTGATGGCGTGCAGAAAGCCGACAACAACCGGTTGGCCTATTTGCGGGAACTCTTCTACACCGAGGCACCGGCAGCCCGCCTTTCCTTGCCACCCCTCCACCTACCCTGGCTGAATGCCTCTCAGGAGGAGGCCGTCAACGAAGTGTTGTGTGCCAAAGATGTAGCGGTGGTGCACGGCCCTCCCGGTACGGGAAAGACCACAACCTTGGTTGAAGCCATATACGAAACGCTACACCGTGAGATTCAAGTGCTTGTGTGTGCGCAAAGCAATACCGCTGTCGATTGGATAGCCGAGAAGCTTGTTGACCGTGGTGTGCCGGTGTTGCGCATAGGCCATCCCTCCAAGGTGAACGACAAGATGCTGTCCTTTACCTACGAACGACGTTTCGAGGCCCATCCCGACTACCCCCAATTATGGGCCATCCGCAAGGCCATCCGCGAATTGCGAAGTCAGTCGCGTCACCATGCCAACGGTCGGCATGGTTTTCGGCCATTATCTGCATGAGCTGCAGTGTGCAGAGGCGCTTCATCCTGAGCAGGGCCTGCAGAGAGTCAATCTTGTTGTCCTGGGTGGAGTCGGTGAGTGCAGCCTGCAGATGCTCGGAGAGGAGAATGGTGCGCTGGAGCGACTGGTCGAAGGCTTGCCATTTGTCGGTTTCGCCCAGGCTGATGGCACGTTCCTGGTCGTTCATTTCCATGAAACTGTAGACCAGGCTGTCTATGATGTTGCGGCGGTGCATGAACGCCCGTTCGGTCTGGTTGATGCGCATAAAGGTGCGCGTGTTGCCGTACACCATCCAGGCGGCGATGCTGAAGATGGCGATGACAATGGCGTAGCCGATGGCTACCTTGAGGGGAACGCTGGTCTTGAACATGTGTTTAAACTTTCTGCAAATGTACGGTAAAAGGATGAAACGACAAAAGGAAACCACAAGAAAGGCCCCGCTACAATCACTTGCAACGGGGCCACGAATCCTGATATAATCTTTACCTTATTTCTCTATTCATCACAACTACTGTGTAGGGACAATCATCTATTGTCTCAAACT
The DNA here is from genome assembly GCA_905198745.1 of uncultured Prevotella sp. Lineage (GTDB taxonomy): Bacteria > Bacteroidota > Bacteroidia > Bacteroidales > Bacteroidaceae > Prevotella. The sequence continues at coordinate 1,860 of CAJKDU010000041.1, forward strand.
TTACTGTGCTACGTTGGTGGTGTTTACTGTCGGTGTGGCAGTGGTGTCGGGCTGCACGGTGGGTGTGGATGGTTCCACATCGGTAGTGTCTGTGCTGTCGGCAGCCATCTCGGTGTTGTTTTTGATAACTCGTGCGCTGTTGTTAGCGAAAACGTTGCTCACTGAAATCATTGCCAATGCAGCTACTGCTGCGAAAATCATCTTTTTCATAATCGTATTGTTTTAATGGGTTTGTAAATCTTGTTCGCTAACTGATAGTGCAAGGTGCGTGCCAAAGTTTGCCTTCCGTGGCTAAAATATAGATAATCAGAGCATAACGGTTTTATGGCATGTTGCTGGAGGTGTGGAAAGTGGGGAATAGGTGTGGAAAAATTCCACAAAAAAGTGGGGAAGCGACCTCGCGATGCTTCCCCAATAGCGTGTCAAAAAGGTTAATTCTTGTACCTTGGTGTCGTCCCACCTCGTTGCGATATTGCATGAAAGGGCCGCCTTTTTTCACGTACCTGTCATTGCAGAAGTGGGATATCCGTTATATGCAGAGTATTAAACAATTAATTTCTGAATGCTGCAAAATTAGGGGAAAAACCGGTTTACTGCTGCTCCATTCCGTCAAAACAGTAGCCTAAAGAGTAAAAACAAACGCTATGGCGTGTGGTTTCAGTCCATGCCATAGCGTTTCATCTTGTTGTATAATGTTTTTCTGTCCACTGCGAGCAGTTGCGCCGCCTTGCTCTTGTTGCCGCCTGTGGCGCGCAGGGCTGCCTCGATGCGTTGCTGTTCAGTCTGTTCATCGTGCAGGGTGAGGGGTGGGTTGGCGGCAGAAGTGTTCATGGTCCGCTCCAGTTCCGCCACACCGATGTAGGGACCTTTGGCGAGTAGGGCGGCGCGGCGCATCACGTTGTTAAGCTCCCGCAGGTTGCCTGGCCATGAGTAGGAGGCGATACGTTCGGATGCCTTGTCGTCCAGTCCGAGCACCTGTCGGCCCAATTGGGCGTTGGCTTGCTTGATAAAGAGGTCGGCGAAAAGGAAGATGTCGGTGCCGCGATCCTTGAGTTCTGGCATGTAGATGGTGAACTCATTGATGCGGTGATAGAGGTCCTCGCGGAATTGCCCGTCGCTGACGAGCGATGCCAGGTCGCCGTTGGTGGCGCAAACCAGTCGGATGTCCACGTCTATCTCCTTGGCGGCGCCCAATGGGCGCACCTTGCGCTCCTGGAGAGCACGCAGCAACTGCACTTGCACGTCGTAGCTGAGGTTGCCCACCTCGTCGAGAAACAGCGTGCCGCCGTTGGCTTCCACAAAGGCTCCCGTCTTGTCGGCGGTGGCCCCTGTGAAGGCTCCCTTCACGTAGCCGAAGAATTCGGATGCCGCCACATCTTTAGGAATGGCGCCGCAGTCGAGTGCGAAAAAGGGCTTGCCGGCACGGGAACTTTGCTCGTGAATGCGGCGAGCCACGTATTCCTTGCCTGTTCCGCTGGCGCCGAGAATGAGCACCGACATGGGTGTGGGTGCCACCAGGCTGACATATTCGTAGAGTTGCCGTGAGGCTTCACTTTTCCCCTCTATGTATCGTGGCACTTGGGCAGTGGGTTGCTGGGTAGCGTGCTCCGTGGCTCGCATTACGGGCGAGGCCTGTGACTGACTTGGGCCGGTGCTGAGCGCATCACGAATCTTCTGGAGCATGATGTCGGGCTGCACAGGCTTGGCTATGTAGTTGGCGGCTCCCGACTTCATGGCGAGCACTGCATTCTGTACCTCGGCATAGCTGGTCATCACGATGAAGGGTATTTGCAGTCCGTGCTTCTTCATCCATTCGAGCAGGAAGAGCCCGTCGCGGTCGGGCAGACGCAGGTCGGACAGAACAAGGTCGAAATCGCTGTCTTCACTGAGCAGCCGTGCGGCGGCACTCACCGAACTGGTCCGGTCCACGTCGAACCCCTTCTTTCGCAGCCATGTCTGCATCATGGTGGCATAAGTGAGGTCGTCTTCTACAATCAGAATGTGAGCCATAGTGCGTCTGTTGAACTAAAGCAATTCCGGCAACTCATACAGTTTTACACTGTTGCTGCCCTTGATGAGAATATAATGGTTGGCGGGTTGTTCTTCGCGGATGGCTGCTTTCACCTCTTCCACGTCGTTGAACTTGCGGTAGGGACAGTCGATGTCGGCAAATTCCTTGCCTACCAGCCACACATTGGAAAGGCCTGCGGCCTGTAGTTGTGCCACAACCTTGAGGTGTTCCTCATGGCTTACGGCGCCCAATTCGCCCATCTGTCCGAGTATGGCCATCTTGCTGGGCACGTCCATCAGCCGGAAGTTTTCGATGGCAGCTGCCATGCTGGAGGGGTTGGCATTGTAGGCGTCAACCACGAGATGGTTTTTCTCCGTCACGTCAAGTTGGGAGCGGTTGTTGCTCGGTAAGTAGTTTTCCAAGGCATGGTCTACCTGCTGCGGGTTTACGTCGAAGTGGAGACCGATGCTGATGGCGGCCAGCATGTTGTCGATGTTGTAGGAACCGATGAGATGGGTCTGCACCTCATGCCAGTCTTGTGCCTCGGTGCGCCAACGGAACTTGAGGAATGGAGCGCATGAAACCACTTCGCCCCATACGTCGCATTGCTCGTCGTTGCCATAGCACACCATGCGGTCGATGTGGCGTTCTGCCGCCATCTCCATCAAGTGCTCGTTGTCGGCGTTGATAAACACCAGTCCGTCGTTGTCGGCGAGGAAATCATAGAGTTCGCCTTTGGTCTTCTTCACGCCTTCAAAACTGCCGAAACCCTGCAAGTGGGCACGGCCGACGTTGGTAATCATGCCGCAAGTAGGTTCCACATACTCCACCAGTTTCTTGATGTCGCCAGGGTGGGAAGCCCCCATTTCCACTACGGCTATCTCGTCGTCGGGCTGCAGACGGAACAGGGTCTTGGGCACCCCCACATCGTTGTTGAAGTTGCCTTGCGTGAACATAACCTTATATTTCTCGCCCAATACGGCAGACACCAGTTCCTTGGTAGTGGTCTTGCCGTTGGTGCCGGTGATGCCCACCACGGGCAGTGTGAAATGGCGGCGATGTTCGCGGGCGAGTTCCTTGAACGTGGTGAGCACGTCGTCCACAAGCAGGCAACGCCTGTCTGTGGCATATTCAGCCTCGTCTACCACGGCATAGGCACAGCCTTTTTCCAGTGCGGACAGGGCAAACTTGTTGCCGTCGAACGATTCTCCTTTGAGGGCGAAGAAGATGGAACCCTTCGGACAGTCGCGGCTGTCTGTGGTCACGACTGGATGCTCGGTATAGAGCTTGTACAGTTCTGCTATTTCCATTGTGTTGATGCTTTTATGCGTGCAAAGTTAGTGCAATTGAACGAAATACAAAATGAATTTATTCTTTTTTATCTCCGAATGTAGGCCAAGCCGCATTTAGCTTGATGATATAACCGTGTGCGCTACCGGTTAACGGCGGAGTAACGCATGGTTAGTGGCAGACTAACTCCTCTTTAGTGGCAGAGTAACGCCTCATTAGTGGCATAGTATGGCATGGCTTCTCCGTTGTCTGAAACGGGTTGTGCACTAACTCATCTTTCATTTGTGGCTTCATGACCTTGGGCGGAAGGATAACAAAAAATGAGTTAAAAATGATGCGGTTCAGATTTATATGATTACTTTTGTGGAGCAGATCACATTTTATAATAATGAAAGGATTGTTGAACTATACGATAAATGTGCGGGGACGACTTGTCGACCTTTCCGAACCGCAAGTGATGGGCATACTCAACTGCACTCCCGACTCGTTCTATGCCGGTAGCAGGGTGCAGACCGAAACCGCCATACGGGAGCGAGCCAACCAGATTATCAGCGAAGGCGGAACCATGATAGATGTGGGCGCATTCTCCACAAGACCTGGAGGTGAACAGGTGAGTCAGGAAGAAGAGATGCGTCGGCTCTCCTTCGCCCTGAAACTGGTGCGCGAGGAACAACCCTACGCCGTTGTCTCGGTAGACACCTTCCGGCCCGACGTGGCGCGGATGAGCGTGGAGGAATATGGTGCCGACATCATCAACGATGTGAGTGAGGGAGGCATTACAGGCATTGCCAATGTGCCGCTTCATGAAGCCAAAAACATGTTTAAGACGGTGGCAAAGCTCCGTGTGCCCTACATCCTCATGTCAGTAAAGCCAACACTTCACGACATGCTCTTGGCTTTTGCCGACGAGGTGCAGCAGTTGCGCGACTTGGGCGCCAAGGACATCATCCTTGATCCAGGCTTCGGGTTCGGCAAGACCCTGGAAGAGAACTACCGCCTCATGAACGAAATGGACAAGCTCAAGGTGCTCGAACTGCCCATTCTGGTAGGCATTTCCCGCAAATCCATGATATACAAACTGGTGGGCGGTGACCCCACGACGGCACTCAACGGCACAACCGTGCTCAACACGCTTGCCCTTGAACGCGGCGCTTCCATACTCCGTGTGCACGACGTGAAGGAATGTGTGGAAGTGACCCGAATGGTGAAACAACTCATGACAGACTAAACGCTATGTTTTTGGATTTCGGAATCAAAGATGTGATAGACATCTTTCTGGTAGCCTTGATGCTATACTATATCTATCGCCTGATGAAGGAGTCGCGCTCGCTCAACGTCTTCATAGGTATCATGGTGTTTGTCGTGGTGTGGCTCTTTGTGTCGCAGATACTCGAAATGCGGCTTCTGGGCAGCATTATGGACAAACTGGTCAGCGTGGGCGTGATAGCCATCATCATCCTTTTCCAGCAGGAAATAAGGAAGTTCCTCTACAACCTCGGTGCCCACAGACGGGTGAAAGGACTGCTGCGCTTCTTCTCGTCGGACGACAAGAAAGACCAGCGCGACAAGGAATCCATCATGACCATCGTGATGGCTTGCATGAACATGGCCAAGGGAAAGGTGGGCGCTCTGATTGTCATTGAACGCGGCGCACCGCTCGACGACATCTGCGAGACGGGCGACATCATCGACGCCAACATCAACCAGCGTCTTATCGAGAACATATTCTTCAAGAACTCACCCCTTCACGACGGTGCCATGGTCATTTCGAAGAAACGCATCAAGGCGGCAGGCTGCATCCTGCCCGTGTCGCACAACTTCGACATACCCAAGGAACTGGGACTGCGCCACCGGGCAGCCATGGGCATCTCGCAGAGTAGCGATGCCATAGCCATCGTGGTATCTGAAGAGACTGGCCGTATCTCTGTGGCCATCAAGGGCGAGTTCCGCCTCCGCCTCTCGGCCGAACAACTCGAGAGCATACTCACCACGGAGATGGTGGGATGAGGTGAGTGTGGCATAATTAGCAGAATTAATTGGACAAAAGATTGACGGAATCAATTTTATTTCTTACTTTTGCAATTCCCTATATGGCAATACGAGAAAACGAACCGCTAAACTTATCATATAAACAAAATACAAACTATGGATTTATTAAGCCAAATTGTAGAGCGCGCTAAGAGCAATAAGCAGCGCATCGTACTCCCCGAAGCAACAGAGGAGCGCACATTGAGAGCAGCCGACCGTGTGTTGGCTGACGATCTTGCAGACCTTATCCTCATCGGTAATCCTGCAGAACTGAAGGAACTCGCCGCCAAGTGGGGGCTCAACAACATCGACAAGGCCACCATCGTTGACCCGGAGAACAATCCCAAGTCGGAAGAGTATGCCGCCCTGTTGGCAGAACTTCGCAAGAAGAAGGGCATGACCATCGAGCAGGCTCGTGAATTGGTGAAGAATCCTCTCTATCTTGGCTGTATGATTATCAAGACAGAAGGCGCCGACGGCCAGATTTCCGGAGCATTGAGCACTACAGGCGACACTCTTCGTCCAGCTCTCCAGATCATTAAGTGTGCTCCCGGTATCACATGCGTGAGCGGTGCCATGCTGCTCATCACCAAGCAGAAGCAATATGGCCAGGATGGCGTTGTCGTGATGGGCGACGTGGCCGTTACACCAATGCCTGACGCCGACCAGCTCTCTCAGATTGCCGTTTGCACAGCCCAGACAGCCAAGAGCGTGGCAGGCATCGAGGAGCCACGCGTAGCTATGCTCAGCTTCTCTACCAAAGGCTCAGCCAAGCACGAAGTGGTAGACAAGGTGGTTGAGGCCACACGTCTGGCTCATGAACGTGCTCCACAGCTCCATGTTGACGGTGAACTCCAGGCCGATGCGGCCCTCGTTCCATCCGTAGGCGAGAAGAAAGCTCCGGGCAGCGACATCGCAGGCAAGGCCAACGTGCTCGTGGTTCCATGCCTCGAGGTGGGCAACATTGCCTATAAACTGGTGCAGCGCCTCGGCGACGCCATCGCTATCGGTCCTATCCTTCAGGGTATTGCCCGTCCGGTGAACGACTTGAGCCGCGGTTGCTCTGTAGACGACATCTACTACATGGTGGCTATCACAGCTTGCCAGGCACAGGACGCCAAGAACAAGTAATCTCCTAACACTCACAACAAGATTATCAAGAAATGAAGATATTAGTTTTGAACTGTGGAAGCTCGTCAATCAAGTACAAGCTCTACGACATGGACAACGAGTCGGTATTGGCACAGGGCGGTGTGGAGCGCATCGGTCTTGACAATGCTTTCATCAAGGTGACACTGCCCAACGGTGAGAAAAAGAAAATCATGCACGACATGCCCGACCACAAGGAAGGCGTGAACTTCGTGTTCGAGTGCCTTCTCAACCCCGAGTTCGGTGCCATCAAGGACCTCAAGGAAATTGACGCCGTGGGCCACCGCGTGGTGCAGGGCGGCGACCTCTACGAGAAGAGCGTCATCGTGGACAAGAGCGTGGAAGACGGTATCGAGAGCCTTTGCGACCTCGCACCCGTTCACAACGCAGGCCACTTGAAGGGTATCCGCGCCGTTGACCACTTGATGCCCGGCATTCCCCAGGTATGCGTGTTCGACAACGCTTTCCATTCCACCATGCCCGACTACGCTTACATGTATGCCATTCCATACGATCTCTACACCAAGTATCACGTGCGCCGCTATGGTTTCCACGGAACCAGCCACCGCTATGTTTCACAGCGTGTGTGTGAGTATCTGGGTCGTGACATCAAGACTCAGCGCATCATAACCTGCCATATTGGCAATGGCGCCAGCATTTCTGCCGTGAAGTATGGCAAGTGTATGGACACATCAATGGGTCTCACTCCATTGGCCGGCGTGATGATGGGTAGCCGTTCAGGCGACATCGATCCTTCTGCCGTGACATACCTCATGGAGAAACTCAACATGAAGCCACAGGAAATGGCAGACTTCCTCAACAAGAAGAGTGGTGTGCTCGGCATCTCAGGCATCTCTTCCGATATGCGTGAAGTGGATGCTGCCGAAAAGGAAGGCAACGAGCGCGCAGCCCTCGCCATGAAGATGTATGCTTACCGCATCAAGAAATACATCGGTGCATACGCTGCTGCCATGGGCGGTGTGGACATCGTGGTGTGGACCGCCGGTGTGGGCGAGAACCAGTCGTGCACCCGTGCCCGTGCCATGGAAGGCCTCGAATTCCTCGGCATCAAGATGGACGAGGAGAAGAACAATGCCATCCACGGCGAGGAAGCCATCATCTCGGCTGCCGATTCCAAGGTGCCTGTAGTGGTCATCCCGACCGACGAGGAACTTGTTATCGCCCGCGATACATTGAAGCTCGTTACCGAGAAAAAATAAGCAAGACACCTTGTCTTGTAAACAAACAAAAGCCAGACTGCCTCTCGCGGTCTGGCTTTTTCTATATTATAGGTAGGTATAAGTTGATGAAATGAGTAGTTGAGATATTATATTTACCTCATTGTGTAAATATTACGCGTTTTTATTTGGAAGTTATTGGGTAAAGAAGTATCTTTGCGTGAAACTTACACAATACAAGTATGGAGACGAAAGAATATTGTTACAAATATCCCCATCCGAGTGTTACGACAGACTGCGTGATATTCGGTTTTGACGGGAGTAAACTGAAAGTCTTGCTCATAGAACGCGGATTGGAACCCTTTAAGGGAAAATGGGCGTTTCCGGGAGGATTCCTCAAGATGGACGAGTCGGCGGAAGAAGGTGCTTTACGCGAATTGAGGGAAGAAACCGGTTTGACAGGTGCCTATATTCGGCAGTTTCATGCGTTTACTGCACCCGACCGCGATCCCCGTGAGCGTGTTATCACTATAGCCTATTTTGCCCTGGTGCGCCTTCAGGACGTGGTTGGAGGAGACGATGCTGCCCAAGCACAATGGTTCTCGCTTGACGAAGTACCCTCTTTGGCTTTCGACCACGACCAGATATTGCGTATGGCGGAACATGAACTGCGCAGGCTCATACATTTCGAACCTATCGGCTTCGAATTGTTGCCGGAGAAGTTTACGATGAGAGCGCTGCAACGCCTCTATGAAGCCATCTTGAACGTAAAGTTCGACCGTCGCAATTTCTACAACAAGATGATGCATCTCGGCCTGTTGAACCAGTTAGACGAAACCGTAAAGCAACCGGCAGCGAAAGATGCCTATCTCTACACATTCAATCCCGATATGTATGAGGAGATGAAACAGAAGGGATTCAGATTGGAGTTCTAACCTAATTAAATATAAAGACTATGGAACAGCTTGAAAAGCAATTGAAAAACATGCTAATGAGTGCTGCTGTAGGCGATTTTGCCGGCAGTGCTTATGAGGGAAAGTATCGTCGCACCAAAGACTATGATGCCGTGAAGATGTTTTCGTCACGGGCTCATTTTACCGATGACACTGTTCTGACATTTGCCTGTGCAGAGGCCTTGATCAAAGGTCTCGATATGGGAACCAATATTTGGATGTGTGCCAATCAGCATCCGAGAGCCGGCTTCAGCTCACGTTTTAAGCTCTGGATGCAAGACCACTATCACAAGCCTTATCGTTCCTTGGGCAATGGAAGTGCGATGCGCTGTTCTTCTGCCGGTTGGTTGGCCAGAACAGAAGAAGAGTGTATAGAGTTGGCAACAGCTACTGCCGAACCTTCCCACAATCATCCGGAAGGAATCAAAGGAGCCGTGGTCACCGCCCTGTGCATTTGGCATCTGAAGAATGGAAAGGACAAGGAATTCATACAGGAAAAAATCTTGCCGGAGTACTATCCCCAATGGGCAGGGATGACCTATGATGAAATAAAAACCGACTATGCTTTCAATTCTTCCTGCTCCGGCACAGTACCTCCAGCCATTCTCAGCTTCCTCAAGTCTTCCGATTATGTTGACTGTCTACGGCTCGCCATATCTCTTGGAGGTGATGCCGACACCTTGGCGGCTATAGCCGGACCGATGGCTTATGCATATTATCAGAAAATGCCCGACCATTTGGTCTATTATGTACTAAAGAAACTTCCAGAATGGATGCAGAATGTGAATGACGAATTTGATGACTATTGCAACAACAGATAAACTACGGGATGGGAATTTCCACAGTGCTCAAGTTGTCGGTGTCAAGATCCTACAGAGGTTCCGCACTTCTATTTATACAAGCAAAGGGTAATAGTCACTGACAGTTTCTGTAATTGGAGAAGAAAGAATGGAAAGAAGGAATTTGGGTATGCTTTTTCTCTAAACTTATGAGCGTTTCACTGTAAGATTTGTCTCCTCCTCAAGAAAACGTTTGCGTGGAATTAACAAATATTATGGGCTTGACATTAATCAAGGGAAAACAAAAATGATTACCTTTGCCTCTGACTATTTTGAAACTAATATTTGACAAACAAACGAATCATGAACAATAAGATTGTAACTTTTGGTGAAATATTGCTTCGTTTCTCTAAGCTTGGATACCGCCGTATAGGTCAGGGCGACCTCTATAAGGGTAACTATGGTGGCAGTGAAGCCAATGTGGCTGTATCGCTTGCCACACTGGGAGACGATGTGCAGTATGTCACACGCTTGCCGGACAGTCGGGTAGGATTGGCCTGCAAGATGCATCTTAACGAATACAACGTAGGGCTTGACCACGTTGTCTATGGCGGCGACCGCTTGGGCGTGTATTATTTCGAGGAGGCTGCTGCCATGCGCAATTCCAATGTCATTTACGACCGCGAGGACTCTTCGTTCTATTCTCTTCAGCCTGGAATGATAGACTGGAACGAGGTGCTCAAGGATGCCACACTTTACCACACTTCCGGCATTGCCTGCGCTATCTCCAAGTCGTCGGCAGAGGCTACTATCGAGTCGATGAACGTGGCCAATAAACTGGGACTCACGGTGTCGTTCGACATCAACTTCCGCAAGAACCTTTGGAAGTATGGAGTGGAGGCTCGGCCAACATTGACCAAACTTTGCCAAGAGAGCGACATCATCTTCGGCGATACGGGAGAATACAAGTTGCTTACCGGTATGGAGGTGCCTTTCAATGCCACTTCAGAAGACTATGAGATGGATCTTGAGGCATGGGGCAAGCTCTTTGCCAAGGCACAGGAGATATGCCCGCGCTGCAAGCACTTCCTCATGGCGGTGCGCAACCAGATTACCACCAACCATCATGTGCTCACCGGCCTGCTTTATTCAGAAGGCAAGCTCTATCACACTCGTCTGTACAACATTGAGAGTGTCATTGATCCGATGGGTGTTGGCGATGCTTTCATTGGTGCTTACCTGCATGCCATCCTCAAATGGCCGGACAACCCCCAGCATTGTCTTGACTTCTCGCTTGCAGCATCGGCTATGAAGAACACCGTGCCGGGTGACCAAAACATAGTTTCGGAAGAAGAGATTGAAAACGGCATACATTATTACCGTGACAAGAGCTTCACCGACTTGATTGAATGGATAGAATACTAACAAGCATACAGCTGACGGGAAATTCATGGCATATACCACAGACATGAATTTCCCGTTTTCTTTTTTTCCATCCCGCCGCTGGCGGAGAACAAGCCAAAATCTGAACGGGTTGCACAATGCTTGGTGAAGTGATAGAAGTGATAGAAGTGATAGATATTTTTTATCTATCACTCTTTACAATATATTGTTGCTCAGCAGGTTTATTGGCTTTAGCTATGGATTTGTGATAGATGATGGCCACTTTTGAAAAATCTTACGTGCGCACGCGCAAGAGAGACAGATGCGATACATCCTTCTTTCCCTTACGTCGCTTTGTGTGAACGTACGGTGCTCCATATCTTCTGCCGATGCTTGCCTCCATAACAGAAAGACAGGCAAGGCCATGCGTTTGCCCGGTAAAACGTATTATTTGTGCCTGATGTTTTGCCATGCCGAATAAAAGCACTAATTTTGCAAGACAATATGGTACTGAACTACATTTGGATAGCATTCTTTCTTGTTGCCTTTGTCATTGCAACAGTGAAACTTATATTCATGGGGGATATGACAGTTTTTCCCGCCATGATGGACTCCACGTTTTCCTCTTCCAAGACAGCCTTTGAGATTTCACTTGGTCTAACCGGTGTGCTTTCACTCTGGCTTGGCATCATGAAGATTGGCGAGAAGGGTGGGGTGGTCAATGTATTGGCTAGGATTCTTTCGCCCGTGTTTGCCAAGCTCTTTCCCGACATACCTAAGGGACATCCTGTGACCGGGTCCATTTTCATGAATATAGCTGCCAATATGTTGGGCCTTGACAATGCCGCCACACCGCTTGGACTGAAGGCAATGGAACAGTTGCAGGAACTGAACCCCAAGAAGGACACAGCCTCCAACCCGATGATCATGTTCCTCGTCCTCAATACGAGCGGACTGACTCTCATACCTGTGTCTATCATGGTCTATCGCGCCCAGATGGGAGCCGCCCAACCCACTGATATCTTCATCCCTATACTCCTTGCCACCTTCTTCTCCACCTTGGCGGGCATCGTCATTACGTGCCTGTTCCAGAAGACCAACTTGTTCAACCGCACGCTTCTGCTCACGCTGGGTGGCATGTGTGTCGTGGTGGCAGCCATCATCTGGGGATTCGGACAACTTGACAAGGACCAGATGAACGTGGTGAGTACCTCGGTTGCCAACATCCTGCTCATGGTCATCATTGTGGGCTTTATCCTGGCAGGCATGCGCAAGAAGGTCAACGTCTACGACGCATTCATCGAAGGAGCCAAAGACGGTTTTACCACAGCCGTGCGCATCATTCCCTATCTTGTGGCCATATTGGTCGGTATTGGAGTGTTCAGGGCGTCAGGGGCCATGGATATGTTGGTGGACGGCGTGAAGTGGCTTGTTGAGGCTTGCGGCGGCAATACCGACTTTGTCGGGGCATTGCCTACAGCTCTGATGAAGCCCCTTTCGGGCAGTGGCGCACGAGGCATGATGGTAGATGCCATGACCACTTATGGTGCCGACTCTTTCGTGGGCAGATTGAGCTGCATCTTCCAAGGGTCTACAGACACCACCTTCTACATTCTGGCTGTCTATTTCGGTAGCGTGGGCATACGCTATACGCGCCATGCCGTGGCGTGTGGCCTGCTTGCCGACCTGGCAGGTGTGCTTGCCGCCATAGCCATCAGCTATATGTTCTTCGGATAATCACAGATTAAAGATATTCAATTCATTATGGCAAACTTAAAGTCACTCGCCAAGGATACTGCCATCTATGGCATGAGCAGCATCATCGGAAGATTCCTCAATTATCTGCTTGTGCCGCTCTACACGGCAAAACTGTCAGCTGCCAGTGGCGGCTATGGCGTGATAACCAACATGTATGCCTATACGGCATTGTTGCTCGTCATTCTGACCTACGGCATGGAAACCACTTTCTTCCGCTATGCCAACAAAGAGGGCGAAGACCCGCAGCGTGTCTACTCCACCATCCTCACCGCTGTCGGCACCACCTCGATAGCCTTTGTGCTTTTGGTGTTGGCCTTCCTGTCGCCCATATCTTCGTTTATGGGCTATGCCGACCATCCTTCTTACGTATGGGTCATGGCCATGACGGTGGCGATAGACGCTTTCCAGTGCATACCGTTTGCCTATCTGCGCTATCGCAAGCGTCCGCTAAAGTTCGCGGCCTTGAAACTGCTTTTCATTGTGCTCAACATTGCGCTTAACCTGCTATATTTCCTTGTGCTGCCGGCTCTCTATTCCTCGCATCCAGACTGGGTGGGCGGAATCTATGATCCGACGGTAGGTGCTGGTTATGCCTTCTATATCAACCTGGCATGCACGGGTTCCATCACGTTCTGCTTCTGGAAGGAACTCACGGGATTCAAGTTTGTTTTTGACCGCCCCTTGATGAAGCGCATGCTTTCCTACAGTTGGCCCATTCTGGTACTTGGCATTGCCGGCATCCTCAACCAAACAGCCGATAAGATATTGTTCCCCTACATATACCGGGGCAATGATGCCCATGCCCAGTTGGGCATCTACGGAGCTGCCTCTAAGATAGCCATGATTATGGCCATGATTACCCAGGCGTTCCGCTATGCCTATGAGCCGTTCGTCTTCGGCAAGTCAAAAGACAAGGACAACCGCGAGACTTATGCCAAGGCCATGAAGTATTTTGTCATCTTTACCTTGTTGGCATTCCTTGTGGTCATTGGGTATATGGACATCCTGAAGCACATTATCGGTCGTGACTATTGGGACGGACTGCGCGTGGTACCCATCGTGATGGCGGCAGAGATTATGATGGGCGTCTACTTCAATCTCAGTTTCTGGTACAAACTCATTGACAAGACCATTTGGGGAGCCTACTTCTCCGGTGTGGGGTGTGTGGTGCTCATTGCCGTCAATGTGGTTTTTGTGCCTGTCTATGGTTATATGGCTTGTGCCTGGGCAGGCTTTGCTGGTTACGGCACCGCCATGTTGCTCAGCTATTTCGTTGGCCAGAAAAAGTATCCTATCAATTACCCAGTGGCAGAGATGGTTGCCTACGTGGCTGTAGCCGTTGCCTTGTTCCTGGCTATGAACTGGATGAATGCTCACGTTGCCACATGGCTTGCCCTGTTGGCCAACACCCTGATGATTCTCGTCTTTGCTGCCATTATTGTGAAACGCGACTTCATGGGGATGATTCGAAAGAGAAAACAATAAGAAAAAGATATGAACAATAAACTGAAAATGTTGGCGGCAAGCCTGATGGTCTGTGCCGCCGCCCATGCCGATGAGGGCATGTGGACGCTCTATAACCTGCCGCAGGCGGTCTATGAGCAAATGAAAGCGGAAGGCTTCACCATGCCTTATGACGAACTCTACAAGAGCAACAACGCGCTGAAGAACGCTGTGGTCAACTTCAGCGGGTTCTGCACAGGTGTCGTTGTTTCGCCCGATGGACTCGTCTTCACCAATCACCATTGCGGATTCGAGGCTATACGTAGCCATTCTACCGTGGAACACGACTACATGCTCAACGGCTTCTATGCCAAGAGTTATGCAGAGGAACTTCCCAACGAGAACATGTTCGTCAGTTTCATGGTTGAGCAGCAGGACGTAACCCCGAAACTCAAGCAGATGGGATTCGACGTGATGAGCAATAGCCGTCGCAGCTTGCTTGTAGACTCTCTGCAACAAGCCATGACCGACTCTATCAAGAAGATAGACAAGACACTGCACGTCAATATCGACGCCTACTATGAGGGCAACAAGTACTATGCCACCACCTATCAGGACTTCACGGACTTGCGTCTGGTTTTCACCATTCCCAAGTCTATGGGTAAGTTCGGTGGCGAGACGGACAACTGGATGTGGCCACGCCAGACATGCGACTTCTCCGTGTTCCGCATCTATGCCGACCCCAAGACTGGTGGCCCGGCAGCTTATTCCAAGGATAACGTGCCCTACCATCCCAAGCGTTGGGCCAAGGTGTCGCTCGACGGCTATAAGCAGGGTGACTATGCCATGACAGTGGGCTATCCGGGCAGTACCGAGCGTTATCTCTCTTCTTATGGTATCAAGGAGATGCGCGACGCGCAGAACACCACACGGGTGCAGGTGCGTACCATCAAGCAGGACATCATGCTGCGCCACATGAGGGCAAGCGAGGCAGTGCGCATCAAGTATGACAGCAAGTTTGCCCAAAGTGCCAACTACTGGAAGAACTCCATGGGTATGAACAAGTGTATCGACTCCATAGGCATCATTGCGCAAAAGCAGGCGTTCGAGAAGCAACTTCAGGTGTGGCAGGATTCCACCGGATATCTGAAAGGAAAACTCGACTTCAACAAGTTGGGGCGCTACTACGCCAAGCGCATGGGTGCCATGCGGCCTTACTACTTCTTTATCGAATCATTCCGTCGCAACAATGAGTTCGTGACGCGCGCCATGATGCAGACCGGCGGCATGGAGGTGAAGGGACCCGAGAACAAGCCTGCCAAGCAGTACTTGCAGTTCAAGGACAACAGCAATGAGTGGGACGAAGCCACCGACAAGGAGGTCTTTGCAGCCATGCTCAAGAACTATAAGGAGCAGGTCAACAAGAAATATCTGCCCAAGTTCTATACTACCATTCATGACAAGTTCGGCGGTGACTATGCCAAGTATGTGGACTATCTCTACAAGAACTCGCTCTTGATGAAAAAGGGTGCCAAGCTCTATTTCCACAAGAAGAACTATAAGAACGACCCCGGTGTGCAGTTGGGCAATGACCTGATGAACGTCCTGACCGACCTGCGCGAGGATCTTGCCAAGGTTAACGACAGTATTGACATACAGGAACGTTATCTTTGCGATGCCAAGGTGAGAATGGAGCAGGACATGCCTCATTACAGCGACGCCAACTTCACCATGCGCTTGAGCTACGGACAGGTGGGCGGCTTCGATCTCGGAGGCAAGGATTCCGGCTATTACACCACAGCCGAGAGTCTGTTGGAGAAGATGAAGAAAGGTGACAAGGTGGTGGACTACTTTGCTGAACCCGTGATGCACGAACTCATGTCGGCAAAGGACTATGGACGCTATGCCGACAAGACCACGGGCAAAATGCAACTCTGTTTCCTGACCAACAACGACATCACGGGCGGCAATAGCGGTTCTCCGATGTTCAACGGCAAGGGAGAGCTCATTGGTCTGGCTTTCGACGGCAACTGGGATAGTCTCTCCAACGACATCTTCTTCGACAAGCGTCTGGGCCGCTGCATAGGCGTTGACATACGCTACGTCATCTACATGATGGATAAGTGGGGACATGCCGACCGTCTGATCAAAGAGATTGAAAAGTGAACAGAAAGATAAAGAACATTATATTCGACTTCGGAGGCGTGCTCGTAGACCTGGACAAACAGGCCTGCGTGGACGCCTTCGAGCGTATTGGGGCACACGCTATTGCAGGCTATGTGGATGAGTGCCGGCAGGAAGACTTGTTTCATGAACTGGAAATAGGCAACATCAGCGTGCCTCGGTTTTGCGAGCTGGCTCGCCGGCAGTCGGGCAGTACTGCTTCCGACGACGACTTCTGCCAGGCCTGGAACGCATTGCTCTCGGGTATTCCTCGTAGGCGATTGGAGGCATTGCTCCGCTTGCGCGACCATTGCCGGTTGGCACTGCTGAGCAATACCAATGCCATTCATTGGAAGAAAGCTGTGGAGAAACTGTTTCCTATGGACGGCTTGGGGGTGAACGACTATTTCGAGGAGACTTATCTTTCCTATGAACTTCATCTTCTGAAGCCCGGACAGGAAATTTTTGAGTATGTGCTTCGTGACTTGCAGGTTCGTGCAGACGAAACCCTCTTCGTGGATGATTCTGCCGCCAACTGTGCCGGTGCACGCTTGCTCGGCATACATGCCTTGAAAGCTGAAGGCGACGAATGGATAGAAAAGTTGAACGAAATGAAATGACGTTACAGAAATGAATACATTTTTCCTCGACACACAGACCCCGACTTTATCACCGCAAGTGGCAACTATCGGTTTCTTTGACGGGGTGCACAAGGGACATCGCTTTCTGATAGACAAGGTGAAGAGCCGTGCCCAAGCAGACGGCATGCAGTCCATGGTCATCACTTTCGACAAGCATCCCCGTCAGGTGCTCGGTGCCGACTACCGTCCGCAGATGCTTTCAACCTTTGGCGAGAAATTGGTATTGCTCTCACAGACTGGGGTGGACAATTGTGCTGTTATCCCTTTCAGTAGAGAGGTGGCACAACTTTCTGCCCGTGAGTTCATGGAGCAGGTGCTCCGTGAACGGCTTCATGTGCACACGCTTATCATAGGCTATGACAACCGCTTCGGGCATAACCGGGAAGAGACATTCGACGATTATGTAAGATATGGCAGGGAGCTGGGAATTCAGGTAGTACAAAACGAGGCGTTTGTGCTCAACGGCATCAATGTGAGTTCTTCCGTCATTCGTGCTTTCCTTCAAGAAGGTGAAGTGGACATGGCGCGGCTATGCCTGGGCTATCCTTACACACTCAGTGGAAAGGTGGTGAAGGGATTTCAGGAGGGACGACGTTTGGGGTTCCCTACGGCTAACATGGATGTCGGAGACAGTGGCAAATTGATTCCAAAGGGTGGCGTATATGCCGTTAAAGCACGGTTGAGCAACTCTATGGAAATGAAACGCGCGATGATGAACATCGGCACTCGTCCAACGTTTCAGGGCGACAGGCAGACCCTGGAGACCTTTATCCTCGATTTCCAAGGTGACATCTATGGCGAAATGCTCCACGTTTCTTTCTACAGAAAGTTGCGCGAAGAGCGAAAGTTTCAATCGGCTGCCGAATTGCGCAAACAGTTGTTGGAAGACAAGAAGATGGTAGATGAACAATTCAGAAAACTGTAGAAAGATGAAAAAGACATTGTTTTATTTCTTTGCATTTGCATTGATACAAGTGTTTGTGTCCTACTTGGTGTGGGGCATTTGGACTTTGGTGCTCGGTGAGTCATTGCGTGAATTCCTCCACCAGTTGGGGACCGGCTCGTTTGCTCCCACTGCCGATATGCTGATTACGGCGAGTGGAGTGAGCAGCGTGCTCACTCTGTTGCTCTTTGTACGCTGCCATTGGTTTCGTGCGACAAGGGGCAACTTGCCTCGCAGGCCTTGGGCAATCATGTTGTGGTGTGCTGTTCTTTCGGCCGGCACAATCGTTCCGTCCATGGCTTTGGAGGAACTGTTGCCCGACTTGCCTAACAACATGGAAGATACGTTCCATGCCCTCATGGTGAGTCCGTCCGGCTATCTTATGGTAGGCATCTTTGCTCCTGTGGTAGAAGAGGTGGTGTTTCGTGGAGCCATGATTACTGCTCTCAAGGAGAAGTTCTTGGGCGTTTGGATTCCTGTTCTTGTCAGTGCTCTTCTGTTTGCCCTGGTGCATGCCAATCCTGCACAGATGCCCCATGCCTTCCTCGTAGGCATTCTTTTGGGATGGCTCTATTGCAAGTTCGATTCGATTATCCCGGGTGTGGTAGTGCATTGGGCCAATAACACCATAGCCTATATAGTCTATTTCCTTGTTCCTGCCACTCGCGACGGCCATTTGATTGACGTCTTTGGCAGTACACAGCGCATTTGGTTGGGTGTCGTTTTCTCGTTGATGATTTTTGGTCCGGCTCTTTACCAGTTGATAGTGAGCCGTACGGATAACGATAAATAGATTCAAGTTTCTGATTTAACATAATTGGCCGAAGCCATAAACCTCGTAGCCCAGGGCATCGCCCTACCCTTTATACACATCTTTGACAATTCTAAACATCTCACATTTGCAGAAGAAATTGTCAAGTCCTGTTTTGAAAGTTGTATATC
>CAJKDU010000042.1 GCA_905198745.1 uncultured Prevotella sp.
CACTTTATTTGATGAATTTTAATAACCATGCGATTTTATCGCATCAGTACTAATTGATAATCTATTGCTTAATCAGGTTGCGGGTCACGGCATTGAAGAACAACTCCAGATTGAGCTGCGTCTCCTCGCTGCCCTCACGCCGCGGAGCTATCACGGCATTGCCCTGGAGTGTGGGCTCGGCATAGACCACGTCGGGTGTCATCTCGGAAGGCTGGCGGAGCTCGAAACTGTATTTCTCCGTGATGGCAGCCGTGGAACCGTCAAACTTGAGATGCCCCTCGTCGAGAATGAGAACGTGGTCGAGCAGCGCCTCCACATCGTGCACCTGGTGGGTGGAGATGATGATGATGCGGTCCTCGCACATGCTGTTGGCCACGGCCTTGCGGAAAAGGCTCTTCGAGGGAATGTCGAGACCGTTGGTAGGCTCGTCCATGAGGAGCAGACGGGTGTTGGCTGCCAGGGCAAAACTCATGTACACCTTCTTCTTCTGTCCCATCGAGAGCGACTTCAGGTCGACCACCTCGGGCATCTCGAAATCACGCAGGCACCCACGGAGCACCTCCTCCGAAAAACGCGGGTAGAACCGGCGGTTCAACTCGATGAACTGCTTCATCGTCATGCGCGGCAGGTCGTATTCCTCGGGCACAATGAATATCTCCTGCAGCGCCTCTGCCCGGCGTTCCTTCATGTCCATGCCCAAAAACTTCACCTCGCCCCGGGGTGCACGGAGCAAGCCGCTCAACAGATAGAGCAGTGTGCTCTTGCCTTCACCGTTCTTGCCGAGCAGACCGTAGATGCTGTCCGACTCGAGCGAAAGGTTCAACCCGTCGAACACCCGATGACAGCTGCCGGGATAGCTGAAATGCAAATCGTTGATTCTTATCATATTGTCTTTTCCTTTTAGTGTACCACTTTAATAGAACACTGCAAAAGTAGGTTATTTAACTGGAATGTGCAAACTTTTCGGGAAAAAACTGACGGGAAAAGCAAAATTATCGGCACGCCATCACCGGAAAAAGCGGAATAATGATTAACTTTGTAGAGCAAAAAGAACACAAACAAAGCATAAGTATGAAAACAAGAATCACCGAACTTTTCGGAATCAAATATCCTGTCATCCAAGGAGGAATGGCATGGTGCAGCGGCTGGCGGCTGGCGGCAGCGGTGAGCAACGCGGGCGGACTCGGACTGCTGAGTGCCGGATCGATGCACCCCGACACGCTCCGCGAGCACATCGCCAAAATGCACGCAGCCACCGACAAGCCCTGGGGCGTGAACGTGCCGCTGATGTATCCGGAGATGGAACAGCTCATCGACATCATCGTGACGGAGGGCGTAAGAATTGTGTTCACCTCGGCCGGCAGTCCGAAGAAGTACACCCAGCTCTTCCACAGCCACGGCATCAAGGTGGCTCACGTGGTGTCGAGTTCCAAGTTTGCGCGCAAGTGCGAGGAAGCAGGCGTAGACGCCGTGGTGGCTGAAGGCTTTGAGGCTGGCGGCCACAACGGACGCGAAGAGACCACCACGATGACCCTCCTGCCGCAAGTGCGCCAAGCCACCACCCTGCCACTCATCGCTGCCGGAGGCATAGCCTCGGGTGAAGCCATGCTGGCAGCTGAGGTGCTCGGAGCCGAAGGCGTGCAGGTGGGCACGGCATTTGCCCTTACCCAGGAAAGCAGCGCCTCGGAAGCGTTCAAAAAACGGTGCACACAACTGGAAGAGGGCGACACCATGCTCTGCCTGAAGATGCTCGCTCCCACACGTATGGTGAAGAACGACCTCTACTGCCGACTGCTCCAGGCTGAAAGCGAAGGGGCAGCGCGCGAAGACCTGCGCCGCATCGTAGGGACGGCTGCCGCCAAACGCGGCATCTTTGAGGGCGACCTGGAAAACGGTGAACTGGAAATAGGACAGATAGCTTCTGCCATCAAGCAGATAAAACCCGCGGCACAGGTGATGGACGAAATCATTGACGGCTATCACAAGGCGCTCGGACGGATGGCAGCCAAATGAAAAAGCGACAGGCGGACTCCGCAATACCGGGAATCCGCCTGTCTCACTATAAAATCTTAAATCATGCTTTCTAATCTCATGTGGCTGAGGACCAATCAGTTGAAATGAGGGCCTCCGAACCACGTGCCTGTTGAGGTCATGACCGCAAACAAGGCTACATACATCATCATGTCCATCTTACAATCTTTTTATAAAACCTAAAATCCTATTCTTATGATAACACTAACCTAAAGTTTGTCGTCCTTCATACAATCTGTATTTTACCCTTGACTTACCTATCGGTTATCCTTTTCCAATCTTAAACCTTCTTTTTCTTTTCACACTGCAAAGTTACATCAGAATGGAATAAGCTGTACAACTTTCTGTCTACATTTTTCCCAAATTTACCTTCTTCTTGACTTAAATCAAATGTTGTGTGCGCACACAACAAGCAAATGCCAACGTTTTGATGCCTATAAAGACAGACTAACCGACCGTTAACGGCACACTAATTGAACGATAACGGCACACTAACAGAAGGCTAACATCTGTAAAAAGTCAGTTACAGTAATGTTTGTCGTACACCTGACTTGATGGAAGGTAAAAAAGAGCGGGCAACCATCCAACAGCCCATCAACCCGCTGAAAAAAGAGAAAAAATCCCTGTTCAATGGAAAACAAGACAAAAAGGGTGCTTCCGCAATTTGGAGTGATGATTGTAAGCCTGCGTCCAGACCTAAATGAAAATGCGGACTGAAAGACCTATCTCTACGCTGTCCATGGCAAGCAAAGCGACTCTTTGGGCGACAAGACTAACAAGCACATCCTGCAAAGGGAAAAGCAAACTGAAACACAGGCGGTTATCATTACTCCTACTCCCTTCAGAGCCTGATGATAACAGCAGTCTACGCAGGGTAATGCCTATGGTCGATGAACAAGAAGGAATTTTCCCCAGCATATCTATCAACGCAAAAACAGCAATAACCGATATCACTTCCAATTACGGGAAGCCCCACAAAAAAGGGCCTCCCTTTTGAGAAAAGGAGACCCTCAGATATTGTATAAAGAAAAAACTAATTGTTCTCAGGACGGAGCTGACGTACAGTCTCAGCAGCACGCCACATTTCCTTGTCATGCATAGCCTTGAGTTCTGCATTGAGCTTCTCGCGGTAGTCAGGCTTAGAGTTGCTGTCGATAGAAATCTGAGCCTCGTTGCCAGTCTTGACAGAGAGGTAGAGCCACTCCATAACAGGCTTGATAGCCTCGCGGAAACGAGGAGCCCAATCGAGTGCGCCACGCTGTGCTGTGGTAGAGCAGTTGGCATACATCCAGTCCATACCCTTCTCGGCGAAGAGAGGCATCAAGCTCTGTGTGAGCTCTTCTACAGTCTCGTTGAAAGCCTCAGAAGGTGAGTGTCCGTGCTCGCGGAGCACATCATACTGAGCCTCGAGCAAGCCCTCGATGGCACCCATCAGTGAGCCACGCTCACCGGTAAGGTCGGATGTGGCCTCACGCTGGAAGGTTGTCTTGAAGAGGTAGCCTGCACCGATACCGATACCGAAGGCGATGGTCTTCTCCTCGGCCTTGCCTGAAGCGTCCTGATAAACTGCGTAAGAGCAGTTCAGACCACGACCTTCAAGGAACATGGTGCGGAGTGATGTACCAGAACCCTTAGGAGCTACCATAATTACGTCAATATCCTTTGGAGGAACTACACCTGTGCGGTCGTTCCAGTTGATTGCGAAACCATGTGAGTAATAGAGAGTCTTGCCCTTTGTAAGATACTTCTCGATTTTGGGCCAAACCTGAATCTGACCTGCGTCAGAGAGCAGCATGCAGATGATGGTACCCTTCTCGGCAGCCTCTTCGACAGAGAAGAGAGTCTTGCCTGGAACCCAACCGTCTGCCACGGCCTTGTCGTAAGTCTTGCCTGGACGCTGACCTACGATGACGTTGAAGCCATTGTCACGGAGGTTACCTGCCTGACCAGGACCCTGAATACCATAACCCAAGACTGCGATAGTCTCGTTCTTCAATACTTCACGTGCTTTTTCCAATGAGAACTCTTTGCTGGTGACTACTGTTTCTACTACGCCACCGAAATTCATTTCTGCCATATTGTTATTGTTTTTGTGCGGCTTTCGAGCCGCGGTTTACTATTTATCTTTTTAAATCGGGTGCAAAGATAATGAATTAAAACGTAACAACCAAATAAACTTTCAATCTTTTACAAAATTAACTTTGCACCTACAAACCTCCACGCACTGTCCTTCCGTACCTGTTTCTTTGTCAATGCGGATGTTGAACTCGCCCTCGCCCACTTCCTCACGCCAGAAGCTCAGTCGGTCGCCACCATGGCTTTCTGCCACATAGGCCACCTCAAAACGGCTGATGCGGTGAGTCTTGTACCAGTCGATGGTGAAGAGGTCGAGCACGTGCTCGATGTATTTCACACTGTTCACGTGGCCGTTCACGTCCACATCATTATAATAGGTGTCGATGGTACGGACGTATTCAGCCTTGTCGCTCATCTTCACTCGTCCCGACTTGGCTATGGGGCAAGGTGTTTCAGTGTCGATGTATTCGCTGATGAGTCCGTCGTGGATGGCAAAGAGGTCGGTGGGCTGACGGCTCTCCGTGTCGATGAGTGCCCACACACTGCGGCCGTAGCCATACACTTTTCCGTCTTTTCCGTGGATAGCAAAGTTGCGGTTGGTGAAATAGCGCAGCGCGTTGTCCACCCATGTGTCCACCTCAAAGTGTTCGTAAGCCTTGGGCATATCTGTCATCTCCACCGCCAGGCGCGATAACACCCAGGTCTTGTGGAGCGGGTTGAGATAGTTCATGCCAAAGCCGCGGTCGTTGGAATGGTAGTCGGCGGCGTTGAGCAGATGGTTGCCCAGATGGCCCATGAAAAGCCTGTGGGAGAAGTCGCAGTGGAAAGGCTCGGCTATAAATTCGTAGGTTCCTACCTTAGTCTGTAAGTTCATCGTCCTTGTTTTCTTGTTGATAAAGGTAGTCGCTCACCGGTTCGTCAAAGCTTCTGGTCACGGCAATGCGGCCAGAACGCGAATACTGGAGCAGGCAACCAAAGTTGTTCAAGCAGTCGTAGAGGTCGGTCACGTCCTCGGTCAGTCCGGCAAGGAGCACGGTACTGTAGGTGGGGTTCACCTCCATCATGCGGGCATCGTGCTTGCGGATGGTGCGCGACACCTCGGGGTTGTTGAGCAAAACAGGAGTCGCAATCTTGTAGAGCCCAATTTCATGGATGAAGATTTCGTCGTCGGTGTAGTAGTCGGCCTTCACCACGTCAATCTTCTTCTCTATCTGCTTGGTGATCTTGCGTATCTGGTCTTCGTCGCTCCATGCTGTGATGGTGTACTTGTGGATGTCCTTGATGCTCGACGCCGACACGTTGAGGCTCTCGATGTTTATCTGGCGACGGGTGAACACGGCGGTTATCTGATTGAGAATACCGGCAATGTTCTCCGAATAGACCAACAATGTATACAGTTTCTTTTCCATTTCGTTGTTGTTTAATGTCAGCCTTATGTGTTAGAGTTTTATTTCGAGCATCATCTCGTCAACGCTCTTTCCGGGTGCAGTCATGGGGAGCACGTTGTCCTCCTCCTTGATGGCACACTCGAGCAGTGCCGGGCCGTCCACGGCAAGGGTCTTGCGGATTTGCTCAGCCAGGTCTGCCCTGTCTGTCACCACATTGTAGGCAATGCCGTACGACTTGCAGATACCCTCGTAGCAGGGGTTCATCATCTTGGTGAACGACTTGCGTTTGCCGAAGAACATGTCCTGCCACTGGCGCACATTGCCCAGGTAGTTGTTGTTGAGCAGGAATATCTTCACGGCAGGCTGCTGCTCCATGATGGTGCCCAGTTCCTGAATGCTCATCTGGAAACCACCGTCGCCGCAGAAGAAGCACACGGTGCGGTCGGGCGCGCCAAACTGGGCGCCGATGGCTGCGGGCAAGCCGAAGCCCATCGTGCCGAGACCTCCGCTGGTCACAACAGAGCGTTTCTTCGGATATTTGAAGTAGCGGCAAGAGAACATCTGGTTCTGCCCCACGTCGTTGACCATCACGGCATCACCCTTGGTAGCCTCTGCCACGGCATTGACCACCTCGCCCATAAGCAACGGGCCTTCCGTGGGATGGATGGCAGGCTGTATGACCTTCTCATTCTCCTGGTCGAAGAGCGGACGGAAACTGTCGCGCCACTCTCGGTGAACATTCTTCTTGAGCAGACGTGTGATGGCGGGCAGCGAAATCTTGCAGTCGCCCACCACAGCCACAGTGGTCTTCACGTTCTTGTCTATCTCCGAGCGGTCTATGTCGAGGTGGATGACCTTGGCCTGTTTGGCATAGGTGTCCAGGCGGCCAGTCACACGGTCGCTGAAACGCATGCCGATGGCAATGAGCACATCGCACTCCTGTTCCTTCACGTTGGGAGCATAACTGCCGTGCATGCCGAGCATGCCCATATTGAGAGGATGGTCTGAGGGCAGCGCCGAAAGCCCGAGCAATGTGCGGGCTGCCGGAATGTCTGCCTTCTCAAGGAATTCCATGAGTTCGTTCTGTGCGCCACCCAACTCCACGCCTTGTCCTACAAGGGCAAGCGGTTTCTTGGCGGCATTGATGAGGGCTGCAGCCTCCTCTACGGCCTTCTCGTCGAGCTTGGGATAGGGTTCATAGCTGCGCACTGATTTCACGTGGACGGGTTTCCACTCTGTGGTCTGCACCTGTGCGTTCTTGGGGAAATCGAGCACCACCGGACCGGGACGTCCGGACCGGGCGATATAGAAAGCACGACTCACCGCCCAGGCAATGTCTTCCGGACGTCGGATTTGGTAGCTCCACTTCGAGATGGGCTGTGCCAGTCCCACGAGGTCAACCTCCTGGAAGGCATCCGTGCCCAAGGCACTGACGCCCACCTGTCCGGCAATGACCACAATAGGCGTAGAGTCCATCATGGCATCTGCCACGCCGGTCAGAGTGTTGGTGGCGCCCGGTCCACTGGTGACCAGGCACACACCCACCTCGCCGCTCACGCGGGCATAGCCTTCGGCAGCATGTGCCGCAGCCTGCTCATGGCGCACGAGAATATGCTTGAATGTTTTCTTTTCTCCTCTTGTATAGTCATAAAGCGCATCGAACACCGGCATGATGGCACCGCCTGGGTATCCGAATATGGTCTTCACGCCCGCATCTTTCAGCGAACGCATGAGCGCTTCTGCACCTGTTATCTCTTCTCTTGCCATATTTTCCTGATATATATAACTACAATCTTTCGGATTAGTCTATGATGCGCACACCGCCCTTATCTGCCGAGCTCACGCTCTGTGCATAGGCTCTCAGGGCCTTTGACACCACACGGTTGCGCGTGACGGGCTGTTGCGGACGGGCAGCCAGTTCCTCGTCGCTGAGTTTCACGTTGATGGAACGTGACGGTATGTCTATTTCAATAATGTCGCCCGTCTTGATTTTACCTATATTGCCGCCGGCTGCCGCCTCGGGAGAGATGTGGCCGATGCTCAAGCCGCTGGTACCGCCCGAGAAGCGTCCGTCGGTAATGAGGGCACATTCCTTGCCAAGGTGCATGCTCTTGATGTAGGATGTAGGATAGAGCATCTCCTGCATGCCGGGACCGCCCTTAGGTCCTTCGTGCGTGATAACCACACAGTCGCCGGCCTTGATTTTGCCGCCGAGGATGCCTTCGCAGGCTGCTTCCTGTGAGTCGAACACCACGGCAGGGCCGCAGAAGTGCCACAAACTGGCATCTACACCGGCTGTCTTCACCACGCATCCGTCCTGGGCAATGTTGCCGAAGAGTACAGCCAGTCCGCCGTCCTTGGTATAGGCGTGGTCGAGACTGCGGATGCATCCGTTCTCGCGGTCGGTGTCAAGGCTCTCCCACTGCGCATCCTGCGAGCCCATCTGGGTGGAGAACTTGCGGCCTGGAGCACTGTGATAGATGCGGTCTGCCTCCGGGTCAAGGCTTTCGCCTGTGATGTCATACTTAGCCATGGCCTCTTCCAGGGTCATGCCGTCCACACGTTTAGCCTCGCCGTGGATGAGTCCGCCGCGGTTGAGTTCACCAAGGATACCGAGAATACCACCGGCACGGTTGCACTCCTGCACACTATACTTCTGGGTGTTGGGAGAGAGCTTGCACAGGCAAGGCACCTTACGACTCAGCTGGTCAATGTCGGACATCTTGAAATCTGTCTCTGCCTCCTGTGCCACTGCCAGCAGATGGAGCACGGTGTTGGTGCTGCCGCCCATGGCGATGTCGAGGGTCATGGCATTGAGGAAAGCATTGCGGGTGGCTATGCTGCGGGGCAGCACACTCTCGTCACCCTCTTCATAATATTTCAGAGCATTCTTCACGATGAGACGGGCAGCATCCTTGAAGAGCTGGATACGGTTCTTGTGCGTGGCAAGAATTGTGCCGTTGCCCGGCAGGGCAAGACCGATGGCCTCGGTGAGAGAGTTCATGGAGTTGGCGGTGAACATGCCCGAGCAGCAACCGCAACCAGGACATGCACAACTCTCTATCTTCTGCAGGTCTTCGTCGCTGCAAGTCTTGTCGCCACCGTTAATCATAGCGGTGATAAGGTCTGCGTTCTCACCCTTCCAGCGTCCGGCCTCCATAGGACCGCCACTGCAGAACACGGTAGGTATGTTCAGTCGCATGGATGCCATGAGCATACCCGGAGTAATCTTGTCGCAGTTGGAAATGCAAATCATGGCATCTGCCTTGTGGGCATTGACCATATACTCTACAGAGTCGGCAATGATGTCGCGTGAAGGCAGAGAATAGAGCATGCCGTCGTGTCCCATGGCAATGCCGTCGTCAATGGCGATGGTGTTGAACTCGGCAGCATAGCATCCCATGCTTTCGATTTCCTTTTTCACAATCTGACCAATCTCGTGGAGATGTGTGTGTCCGGGGACGAACTGTGTGAACGAGTTGACAATGGCTATGATGGGTTTTCCGAATTGTTCATGCTTCATGCCGGCTGCCACCCAGAGGGCTCTTGCACCGGCCATTTTCCTTCCTTCCGTGCAAACTGCACTTCTCAACTGATGTTTCATATTTACTTTTCGTTTTATAATATATTTGTGCAAAGGTAGTTCGTTTTTCTCTAATAGCCAACAAAAAAGGCTTAAATATTAAGCCGACAAGCGGAAACAATAAGAAAACCGCGCCATTTTGTGTTAATATGAAAGAAAACCAACACAAACAAGATATAATTGTGCAAGTCCGTTGGGGAGAAACAGAAAGGCAATCTGAACAAGCCACGACATAGACAATTACCATTTGCCCATGACCAGTCTGAGGAAATGGTGAGTCTTCCGGACTGGTGAGTGACAACCATTATTCAATATTGCAGCATCGGCCTGCAGGGAAACATGAGGCTTTCAGCCTGTTTGGTAACAACACCGAAACCGGAACTATAAATCCGACTTCCTATCCAAAACAAAAAAAGGAGTCTTCTCCCGAAAGAGAAGACTCCATCCTATAAATCTTAATTGACGATTAGTCCTTTGTGCTGTCGTTGAAAGTAGCAACGCGGTTGAACTCTACCTGCTCGAAGAGCTTGTCGGTAGCACCCATACCCTTAGTGGTAAGGCGGTTAGCGTTGATCTTGTACTTCTTAACGAGGATTTTCTTCACAGCCTCTGCACGAGCCTCAGAAAGCTTCTGGTTGAGCTCAGCGTTACCCTCTGGAGAAGCATAACCCTTGATTTCAACTTTGGCATCCTTGTGGTTCTTCATGTACTGGGCGATGAGCTCAATGCTTGCCACCTGTGCAGGATCTACTGTAGACTTGCCCTGACGGAAGATAACTGTAGGCTGGAGGTTGGTAGCTGTAGCAGGCTTAGCCACGGGCTTTGGAGCGTTCTGGCAGTCTGTGAGAGCCTTCTGCAGGTCAGCGATCTGCTTGTCCTTAGCTGCGAGCTGAGCGTCCTTATCGTTGACAGCGCCGCGGAGGTTGTTGATCTGTGAGTTCAGGCCGTCGATTTCAGCCTGGTCACGAAGCTGTGCGATTGTGAAGTTGTGTGTGCCGTTTGAGTTCTTGAACTTGTAAACGATACCAGCGTTGAGCTGAACGGCAGAGCGGTTGATGTTATACTTGATGTTGCTTGCCTCGTTCTTGCCATTGAGCGCCCAGTTCATAGAAGGCTCAATGTAGAACTGCCACTGCTTCTTGCCGCCGAAGTTGAAGGCGAAGTCAAGACCGGCCTTTGAAGTAAGGTCGTTGCGGTTACCGTCGATACCTGTCACGGTGTTGTTGCCGAAGATGTGACCCCAACCGAGACCGTAAACGGCAGAAACCTCGAAGCAGCGTGGCTCACCCTTGTAGCCACCGAACCAGTTGCTGAAGTTAACAGTACCCAGCAAAGAAGTGTTGAGGTAGCGAACTACAGTCTTTGTTGACTTGTAAGGCTTGTTTGAGAAATAGGCGTTGCTCTCAACAGCGAGGCCGAACACTGGAGTGAAATAGCGGCCGATGCGGATGCCGGCATTAGGATCGAGGTCGCCCAACCATGAGTGACCTGTTGTCTTGGTTGCTACACCACCATTGATACCAACGTAGAAGTTGTCGAAAGTCTTGCTTTCTGTAACGGTCTGAGCCGATACTGTAGCTGCCATCGCTGCGGCAGCCATTGCTAATACTAACTTTTTCATTTCTCTCTAAAATATAAAATTAAGTAGTTTTCTAAATTGCGTGCAAAATAACACTATTTTTCTGACATGACAAAATTTTTGTAGAAGAAATAGCCAAAAAGGAAGAAATAATTGATACATATTGCTTCCGCTTCTGAAGTTTCCTCTAAATGAGAATGTTCCGTCAGAGTTCTACCACTCTAATAGAATAAGGTGGCAGAGTGAGCGACTTACCGTTTTTTCCTATCTTATTGTCCTTTTTCACGTTGACGTTGTCGGGATTACCTTCAAAACCTTTTACATTAAGTCTTTCCGGAAGGGGTATTCCGTCCACGTTAACTGTCAAGGAAAGCGGCAATACGTTGACCAGCTTGAGCCATGTCTTGCCCGTCTTGCTGTTGCGCACCACACTGGCGCCAATGCGTTCCTTGACAAGTGGTTCAGCCTGAAGTGTGCTCTCCACATAGGTATCGCCGCCATAAATGGAGAAGAGTCGCTGCACCTCGTAGCTGGCAGTGGGTCGCACTTCGGTGTTGCTGAAATAGATGAGATTGGGGTTCCAGTTGTTGTGCTTGTCCTTGGCGAGCAGCGGTGCATAGCTTGCCATTCTAACCACGTCGGCATTGCGCTCCAGGTTGCTCAGATAGAGTGCCTCCACGAGTGCATTGCCCACCTTGCGTCCTTTCGATGCCCACTCACCGAGATACACCTTTGGTCCCTTGCGCGAATAGTTGTCGTAATAGTTGGCATTGTTGATGAACCATCCGGGGTTCTCGTAATAGTGCTCGTCCACCATGTCTACTATGTCGCTGTGGCGCCGTGCAAAGTCCCATCCCTCAAGATAGTCGGCCGACGGAGCGTGGAAGGGTCCAACCGTGCCACAGAGGATGATGCCGGGATAGTGTTTCTTCACCGTGCGGGCTATCATCTCGAACCTTTCTTCAAAGACGGTGGAGATGAGGTCTTCGTTTCCTATTCCTATGTATTTAAGGTTGAAGGGTTCCGGATGTCCTGCTTCAGCTCTGCGACGTGCCCATTGACTGGTGGCAGGGTCGCCGTTGGCCCACTCTATGAGATGAAGCACTTCCTGGCAGTAGTCGGGCATCTTGTCCATCGGTATGCCTCCCTGCTGTCCGGCATAACCATCGGCATTGGCATGTGAATTCTGGCAGGGCACTCCGGCTGAAAGCACAGGCAGGGGCTCTGCGCCGATGTCTTCACAGAACTGGAAATACTCGTAGAATCCCAGTCCTCGTGTCTGGTGATACTTCCAGATGTTGGGTGCAGGCTTTCGGTCTTGCAGCGGTCCGATGGTTTCCTGCCAGTGATAGATGTTGTCTATGCCCTGCCCGTGGCTCATGCAGCCACCGGGAAAGCGCACGAACTTGGGATGCAGGTCGGCAATGGCCTGTGCCAAGTCGGCACGAAGCCCATTCTTTCTGCCCTTGAACGTGTTTTCCGGGAACAGGCTCACCATGTCGATGGCCGCCTCATGGTCCTTCTCGCCCACGATGCGCAACCTGCACGATCGCCACTGTGCTGCAGCCGGTGTGGCAAGTTTAACCTCGTAGCGTTGCCACGTCTCGCCCTTGACGTCAATGCGTTGCTGGGCGAGCACGTTGCCTTCACGGTCAGTGATAGCCACGTTGATGCGCTTTTTCTTGCCGCCGATGACACGGGCGAAGAGCGAGAAGTCGTAGCGTGCGCCCTTGTCTGCTATGCCGTCCCATCCGTCGTTGACGAGCGTGTCGGCAGCGATGATGGCATAATGCGGATTGTTGGCACTCAGAGGATTGTCGGTGGCTATGCGGATGTGACGCGACGCATGCCAGGCAGTGGTGGAGGTCCATTCCTTGCGGTCGGCAGAAGAATATTCAAAGTCGCGGTTCTGCACCAGTTCCGCATAGAGTCCGCCGTCGGCAGCATAGCTGATGTCCTCGAAGAACACGCCCATGAGTTTGTCGCTGATGGGCTTGGTTGCCACGGTATTGACCGTGAGCGTGGCGGCCGTGGAGCTGATGGCGGCGTAGAGCTTCTTGTCGTTGGCCCACCCCACCTTGTCGGCATTTTCTTCCAGCCGGCGCTGCCGGTAGGTAGCCACGAGCGTGTCGAGTTGCGCCTCTCCGATGCTGAACACCTGTCCTGTCACCCTCTTGCCGTCTATGGCGAGGGTGTCCACCGTCCATGCGGCATCCTCTATGGTGCTCGACTGGTCGGCCGTGAAGCGGCGGAAGTCGGCTGAGGCACTCACGTAGCGCGGTCCCCGTTCGGAGCGGTAGTAGATGTCGAACTTGCCCGGCTCGGTCTCGAACACCACCGGACACAGGCATTGCTTTGTGGTCATGCGCGGATAGTCCTGCGGACGCCATGAAATGAGGTCGCGGCTGTAGGCGGCGGCAAAGCAGGGGGCCTTGTCGCTCACCTGCCACACGGCGCGCCATGTGCCGTCGGCGGCATGCACCACCGAGGGGGCAAACATTTTTTTGTCGGAGCCCCATGGTCCGTAGTCGGACGCACAGAGCTGGCCTATTTCTTTCCACTGCCCATCGTTGTCCATATAAGCAGCGTGGAGTCCGGCTTTCGGATCGGGCGAATAGATGAATATCTGCCTTTCCTGCGCCGTCATGCGGGTGGCACAGGCGAGGGCCAGTGCTGCCAACAGAGATTTCTTCATGTCAATCTGTTCAGTTTAGAATATATGTTTCAAGTTCATGCATTTCCCGCGCTCTGCCGTTCGGCCTGCCACTGCAGTACCAACGGCAGAGCGGGTTATTGTTCAGTCAGAATCTGCACAATGCGCTCAGCCGAGCGTCCGTCCCATCTGTCGGGCAGGGCACCCTTCTTCCAGTCGCCGGCCAGAATCCGCTTCACGGCTTCTGCCAGCCGGTCGGCATCCTCGCCCACGAGTTCGTTGGTGCCCACCTTCACGGTTTCCATGTGCTCGGTGTAGCTGTTGAGCGTGATGCAGGGCACGCCGTTGAAGGTGGCTTCCTCTGCCACGTTGCCCGAGTCGGTCACCACGCCTTTGGCATGGGCTGTGAGCCAGCCGAACTCAAGATACCCCAAGGGGTTGACGATGTGGAAGTTGCGGGGCAACCGGAAGTTGCTCAGTGCGGCTGCGGAGAGTGCGCGGAGCGGTGCCACCACGGGCATGTCGCCTGCCGCCTGTGCCAGTGAGCAGACCATGCGCTCGAGATTGGCGCGGTCTGCCAGCAGGGCCTTGCGGTTGAGGGTGAACACGAAGTAGCCGCCCGGACAGAGATGGAGCGTGTCCATGATTTCGGGGCGGCGCAACCGGTCGTGGTTGGCGCGAAGTGTATCCATCAGGATGTTGCCCACCATGTAGACCTTGGAGAGTTCGGCACCCTCCTTGTTGGCTATGCTGTTGCTGCTCATGCCTGCGGTGAAGAGCAGGTCGGAGAGGCCGTCGATGACGAGGCGGTTTATTTCCTTGGGCATCTTCAGGTCGAAGGAACGTGTGCCTGCCACGAGATGCGCCAGGCAGATGCCGCTCTTCTTGGTGACGATGGCAGCCGCCATGGTCGACGAGAGGTCGTCGACAACGATGACCACATCCGTGGAATGACTCTCGAGATATTTCTCGAAGGCTGCCATCACCTTGCCCACCAGTTCGTTGAGACTGTCGCAGTCCACGCCGAGGAACACGTCGGGACGCGGAATCTGCAAGTCGCCGAAGAGGGTAGGTTCGAGGGTGGCGTCGGTTTCTGTGCCGGCATACACCAGACTGTAGTCCACTTCCCTGCCCTGCTGCCTCATGCGCTGCACGGCATGGATGATGGGGGCCACCTTGATGAAGTTGGGGCGTGCGCCCACTACGATGCAAATGTTCTTCATAACCGCTTTGTCCTTATTATTTTTTAAGTGTTTCTATGGCCTCTCTCAAATGGTCGAGTGCCTGCTTGAGGGTGGCACGCTGGGTGCCCACGTTCAGGCGCATGAAGCCTTCGCCTCCCCTGCCGAACATCTCGCCGTCGTTGAGGGCAAGGTGGGCACGGTTGACAAAGAGGTCTACCAGGGAGTCGTGGTCGAGATGGAGCGCGCGGCAGTCCATCCACACGAGGAACGATGCCTCGGGACGGAGGGGCTTGACCATGGGCAGGTGCTCACGGCAGTAGTCCTCCACGAAGAGGATGTTCTGCTCTATGTAGGCGAGCATGTCCTTGCGCCACTGTTCGCCTTCCTTGAAGGCTGCCACGGTGGCAATGGGGGCGAACATGTTGGGTTCGTTGAACTCGTTGGCGCCAAGCCACTTGAAGAACTTCTCGCGTATTTCCTTGTTGGGGATGATGGCCCACGAACTGACGATGCCCGCCATGTTGAAGGTCTTGGTGGGTGCGCCGAAGGTGATGCTGCACTGTGCCGCCTCGTCGCTGACAGAGGCAAAGGGATGGTGCTTGTGGCCGAAGAGCGCCATGTCGCAGTGTATCTCGTCGGAGATGACGAGGATGTGGCGTTCGTGGCAGAAGTGTGCCAGCCGGCGCAGGGTTTCCTCGGGCCAGATGCGGCCGCCCGGATTATGAGGGTTGGCCATGACGAGCATCTTGCATCCGTCTGCCACCTGGGCGAGCTGCTCGAAGTCCATGTCGTAGGTGCCGTCGGGCTGCATGCGCAGAGGGTTCTCCACCATCTGGCGGTCGTTGCCCAGGATGGCGAAGCGGAAGGGATGGTAGACGGGGGGCTGGATGATGATCTTGTCGCCAGGCTGGGTGAACACGTTGATGGCCATGCCTATGCCCTTGACGATGCCGGGAATGTAGCTGAACCATTGTGTGTCCACGTGCCACTGGTGGTGGTCTTCTATCCACTGCTGCACGGTGGTCCAGTAGTCCTTGGGGTCAAGGGTGTAGCCGAACACGGGGTGCTGCATGCGCTCCTGGAGTGCACGGGTCACGAAGCCGGGTGTCTCGAAGTCCATGTCAGCCACCCAGAGGGGCAGCAGGTCGGGGCGTCCGAAGCGTTCCTTGAGGGCGTCCCACTTGAGGCAGTCGGTGTGACGGCGCTCCACCGGGGTGTCAAAGTTGTATGGTGTCATATTCGCTTGTGTTGTTTGTTTCGTTATTCGAATGCCTGTTTCATGTCTGCCAAGATGTCGTCCACGTCTTCCAGTCCGACGGAGAGCCGGATGGTGGTGTCGCGCAGGTCCATGGATCGGCGCAACTCGTCGGAGAAGCCGCCGAAGATGGTGCTGGCGGTGTGGATGGCCAGGGTCTTGTTGTCAAACAGGTTGGTGGCGCGGCGCACCATCTTGAGGTTGTTGAGCCACTTGTAGCAGGCTTCCTTGCTCTCCAGGTCGATGGTGAGCATGCAGCCGCCGGTGGGGCCGAACTGCTTGACGGAGAGTGCATGGTAGGGGTTGTCCTCCAGGCCCACGTAGTTCACGCGCTTGATTTGGGGCAGTTCCCTGAGGCGCTTGGCCAGTTCCAGGGCGTTGGCTGCCTGGAGGCGATAGCGGGCGTTGAGGTTCTCCAGGCCCACGGTCTGCATGTAGGCCACCTGCGGGGTCATGTAGGCGCCGAAGCTGAGGAGCATCTCGCGGCGGATGGTGAGGTTGAAGTCCTTCACCGTGCCGTAGTCGATGATGAGTCCGCCCAGCGATGTGGCACCGCCCGAGATATACTTGGTGGAGGAGAGCACCTCTATGTCTATGCCGAGACTGCCGAGATGGTTCTCCGTGAAGGGAATCATGGTGGAGTCGGCTATGAGGGGTATGCCGTGGCGGTGGGCCACCTCTGCCAGCGCGCTGAGGTCTGCCACCTCGAGCTGCGGATTGGTGAGCGTTTCGAGGAACACGCAGCAGGAGTTCTCGTCGATGGTCTGTTCCACCTCTTCTATGTTGGTCAGGTCGCAGAGCTTGGCGGTTACGCCGAAGCGCTTCATGCTGCCGTTGATGAGGGCATAGGTGTTGCCGAACATGTGGCGCGACGACACGATGTTCTTGCCCGTGGCAGTGAGGGCGAGGAATATGTTGCTGATGGCGGCCATGCCCGAGTTGAGGGCTATCACGTCGTGGGCACCGGTGATGGCTTTCACCTTGTCCTCCAGGTAGTCCACGGTGGGGTTCTCGGCGCGCGAGTAGTCGGGCGAGAGCTTGCGGTAGCAGAAGGCATCCGACATTTCCTGTGCGTCGTCAAATTCGTAGGCTACGGTGTTGTATACGGGCATGCTGATGGCCCCGAACGGGTCTTTGCGTGCGAAAGGCGTGTGTATGGCCTTGGTCTGGTTTTTCATTGCGTTTTGAAGCTTTATATTCTTTGGGTGCAAAAGTACAAAGGTTTGGGCAGAAAACAAAGGAATCGGACAACAAATTGCCGTCCGATTCCTTTGTTTTTCTGCCCTCTTCCGGGGTTCATTCTCCCTTGAAGAGTTCCTTGATGCCTCCGATGCTTCCCATGAGGTTGGTGGCCTCGTAGGGCAGGTAGACAGTCTTGGTCTTGTCGCCCGTGGCCACCTGCTGGAGCATCTGTATGTATTTCTGGGCGAGCAGGTAGTTGGCGGGATTGGTGCTCTTGCCCACTGCCTCGGTTATCTTGTCTATCGCCACGGCTTCGGCCTCGGCCTTGCGTATGCGTGCCTGTGCCTCGCCCTCGGCGCTGAGTATGGCTTGCTGCTTGGCTGCCTCGGCGCGGTTGATGGTGGCAGCCTTCTCGCCTTCACTCTTGAGTATCTGTGCCTGCTTTTCGCCCTCGCTGGTGAGGATGGTGGCGCGCTTGTTGCGCTCTGCCTGCATCTGCTTCTCCATGGCCTGGAGCACGCTCTGCGGCGGCGTGATGTCTTGCAGTTCCACGCGGTTCACCTTGATGCCCCACTTGTTGGTGGCGTCGTCGAGCACGGAGCGGAGCTTGGTGTTGATGGTGTCGCGCGAGGTGAGGGTCTGGTCGAGTTCCAGTTCGCCGATGATATTGCGCAGGGTGGTCTGGGTGAGCTTCTCGATGGCATTGGGCAGGTTGTTGATTTCATACACTGCCTTGAAGGGGTCTACAATCTGGAAGTAGAGCAGCGCGTTGATCTGCATCTGGATGTTGTCCTTCGTGATCACGTTCTGCTTGTCGAAATCATACACTTGCTCCCTGAGGTCGATGCGGTTGGAATAGATGTAGCGTCCGCGGTTGAGGGTGACAATCTCCTTGGCGCGGTCGATGAAGGGGATGATGATGTTGATGCCGGGCTGCAGGGTGGCATAGTAGCGGCCCAGGCGCTCGATAATCTTGGTTTCAGACTGGGGGATGATGACCAGCGCCATCTTGGCGAAGATGACCGCCAGCACCACCAGGGCGATGAGAAAATAGAATGCAAACATAGCTTGATTGGTTTTGGGTTATTGTTTCAGTTTTATTGTTATTCGGGTGTCACGGTGACTATGATGCTCTCGCGGCCCACGATGCGCACGCGGGTGCCTGCGGCTATGGGTTGGCCGTCGGCCGACTGTGCTTTCCAGTCGTCGCCGTCGAGCGCCACACGGCCGTAGCCATTGGCGGCGATGGCCTGGCTCACGCTGCCGGTGCGGCCTATGATGGCATCGGCATTGCTCACCCGGTTGGGTTCGTCGCGGTGAAGGTAGCGCAGGGCCACGGGACGGAGGGTGAAGAGGCACGCCACGGAGAGCAGGACCCACAGGCCGAGCTGAAGCGTGAAACTTCCGGTCACGGCTGCCGCCAAGGCGGTGATCAGGGCACCTACGCCGAAACAGAGCAGGTAGAGGTCGCCGCTGGTGAGTTCGAGCGCCATGAGCGCCACGGCGACAATGGCCCACAGTTGCCAAAGATGAAGGGCGAAGTAGTCTATCATAGAGCGTCGTTGTTTTATAAAGGGTTATTGATTTATGTTGGCACGGTCGTGACAGAGGGTGTCACTTCCTGCGTTTCGTTGTCTTCTTGGCGGTGGTTTTCTTTGCCGTGGAGGCGGAGGCCGAAGCGGCAACTTTTGCGGTGGCTGCTGCTGCGGGCTTGTAGTATTTCAGTGCCTCGGGCATCCACTTCTTGATGTCGGCTATGCGCTGTGCGTCTGAGGGGTGGTCGCTCAGGAAAGCCGGGATGGAACTCTGGGTGCCCTGCGCCATGCGTTGCCAGAAGCTCACTGCCACTTGCGGGTCGTAGCCTGCCATGGCTGCGAAGACGAGTCCCATGTAGTCGGCCTCACTCTCGTTCTGCCGCGAGTAGTGCAGGTTGCGGAACTTGCTGCCCAGTCCGAACACCGACTGCGCCACACTGGTGGTGCCGCTGCTCACGCCTGCTGCCTGGAGCACGCCGCCGAGTATCTGCTGGCCGTATTGTGCCTTGATTTGCTTGCTCATCTGCTCTGCCGAATGTTTGGCCACTGCGTGGGCAATCTCGTGTCCGAGCACGATGGCGAGCGAGGCTTCGTTCTGCGTGATGGGAAGCAGTCCTTCATAGACCACTATCTTGCCGCCGGGCATGCAGAAGGCGTTGGCGCTCTTGTCTTGCACGAGGTTGAATTCCCAGCTGTAGTTCTTCACTTCCTTTTCCAGCCCGTGTTCCTTGAGGTAGGTTTCCACTGCCGAGGCGAGCTTCTGCCCCACCCTTTGCACCATGGCGGTGTTCTGCGCGTTGACAGACCGCTTGGCGGAGTTCATGTATTCGGTGTATTCTTTGTTGCTGAGCGAGAGCACCTGTTCGTCGCTCACGAGTATGGTCTGCTTGCGGCCCGTCACGGGCACGGTGCTGGTGGTGCCGCAGGAGGTGAGCACCGCAGCCACCACTGCCAATAGGATAATCCTGATTCTTTTCATCGTTGCATTTAAGTTTACATGTCTTTCATTGTCTGCCCGCCGGCCTCAACGGCCTTGGGCGCGAGTCGGGGCTGCCGATACACCGCAGTCTCTATCTTTTCTACAAAGATAAGCATAAATTCCGAGACCGCCAAATCTTTCGTGCCTTGAGTGGAGGCACAAGAGTCTTAAAATATGCTAAAACAACTGTTCACCCAACGCCCAACCGTAAGCAGACATAGCTGAAAGGACACTTGCCAACGACGAATCTTTCCACTGCACAAATGGCTGAAAAGGCCGTGTATACGGGCAAAGTGGCCCGAAAAAGACTTACAAGTGTGACAGGTTTCACGATTTTGCACGGTTTTTTGAGGTTTTTGAAGTGTGCAATGGGGGTCAGCAAAAAGCGTGCCAAAAAGTATTGGCGACGGCAAGAATAATGCAGACAGCCAAAGCCTGTAAAGAAACCAGAAAAGGATTCCTCCCCAACAGCCCACGGTCTCATCGCTAAAGGCAGGCAGACAGGACGCTAACGGCACACTAACGAGGCGCTAAGGGCACACTAATGGTAAAATCACCACAGTGGAGATGATTTTCAGCAAAAAACAGGCCATCAGCCACCTCGATTTCGGGAAGCATGCCAGAGGAAGCTACAGGCAAAAGTAAACAAAACTTACCTCGCTAAAAACCGCCAATACCTCCTTGTCG
>CAJKDU010000043.1 GCA_905198745.1 uncultured Prevotella sp.
CTGACAATCCAGATTATTGAGAATGACAAGAGATTGGCTGCACTTAGGGCATATGATCAAACGGCTTGAAATCTAAATCCGAAACTTGAGTACCTTATTATATATAGGAAAAGGGAGACCATCGCCTCCCTTTTCGTTATAAAGAACTGATTACTTCAAGTCTGGAATCTTCACTACCTGCATGTCGGTGTAGATAAGATTCTCGCCAGCCATACCCCAAATGAAGGTGTAGTTGCTGGTACCGGCTGCGCAGTGGATAGACCATTCGGGGTTGATGACAGCCTGCTCGTTGTTGAGCCACATGGGGCGTGTCTCCTGAGGCTGACCCATGATGTGCATGATTTTCTGTCCATCAGGCACATTGTAGTAGAAATAGGTCTCCATGCGGCGAAGGTGAAGGTGTGCAGGCATGGTGTTCCACACGCTGCCTTCCTTCAGCTCGGTGATACCCATCTGCAACTGGCAGGTGTGAACACCAGCCACGCCGTCGATAATCATCTGGTGAATCACGCGGTCATTGCTCTCCTTCAGGCTGCCGGCCTTGATGTTGTTGGCTTCCTTGAGTGTCACCTTCTTGGTGGGATATGCCTTGTGGGCTGTGGCACTGTTCATGTAGAAGTGGGCTGGCTTGGCAGCGTCCTTGCTGGCCACAGTGATGTCCTTGGCACCACGACCCACATAAAGGGCTTCCTGGAAGCCGAGCGTATAGCTCTTGCCGTCTACGGTCACCACGCCTTCGCCACCCACATTGATGATGCCGAGCTCACGGTTGTCAAGCAGGTTGCGCTTGTCAAAGTCCTTGTCGGTGTAGAGGGGAGCAATGGAAGTGAGCTTCAGGGGAGTGGCTGTAGGCACAGCACCACCCACGAGGAAACGGTCAAACATGGTGTAGGTCCAGTTCACCTGGCCGGGCACCATCACTTTCTCGATGGCATACTCGTTGCGCAGGCGCTGAGTGGTGTAGTGCTTGGCGTCGAGCGGATTGCTGGCGTAGCGCACATTATAGTTAGTGTAGGCATTTTCCGCCTTAACTTCATAGCCACCAGCCTCGCATCCTTGTGCGAATCCCATGCTTGCAGAAAGCACGAGGGCGATGGTCAACATCATTTTCTTCATTGTATTATTTGTTTTAGTTCGTTATTCTTTTATGCATTCTGTTCCTGTGCCATTCTTTCTTCGCGCACAATCTTGCGGTTGTTGATGAACATCAGCACCACAGCCACCACGGCGAGCACGCCCATGCCTACGTAGTAGGGGAACTTCACGCAGCGGTAGATAACCCAGCTAAAGAGTGAAGAGGCAAAGTCGAGTGCTCCGGCAGAGAAGCCTTCCGGTATCTGGGCAGCCTTGTCCTGGGTCTGCTCGTACACGTGCTGGGCAGCCAGGGTAAAATCGGGCGCCATGTCGGTGACGAAGTAAAGGCCGATGATGAGTGCTACAAGACCCACCACGAGGGTCTTCACCACATTACCCTTGGTAAAGGGAAGCACGATGGGGAACAGGTAGAACATGCCTGCCAGCGAGGCAAGAGGCAAGAACTGGTTGCCGGGGAGGAACACGGCCAATGCCAGGATGACGGGAATAAGGATGATGGATACCACCAGTGTAGTGGGATGGCCAATCACCAGGGCAGGGCTCATGCCGATGTGCACCTTCTTGCCGTTGAACTTGCTCTTCACCAGTTCCTGTGTCTTCTCGGAGATAGGCTTCAAGCCTTCTATGAAGAGTGAAGTGATGCGGGGAATGAGTTCCATCACGGCACCCATGATGACACCGAGCGAAAGTATGGTCTTCACGTCCATCTTGGCAGCAATGCCGATGAGCACACCCACAATCACGCCGAGCACCAGAGGCTCACCGATAACGCCGAACTTCTTTTTCAGTCCTTCGGCATCGATGTCGAGTTTCGAGAAACCGGGAATCTTGTCGAGTGCCTTGCCTATGACTATGGCAAACGGCATGAAGCTCTGGCAGAAGGGCTGCGGAATGGAGATGCCCTCAAGGTCGTAGTATTTCTGGAAACGCTCCGCAGTGAGGTCGGCACACACCAAGGTGATGATGTAGCACACGATGGCTGCAAAATAGCCCCAAAGAAGGCTCTCGCCCATCACGAAGTAGGACACGGCACCGATAAAGGCGAAGTGCCAATAGTTCCACAGGTCAATGTTGACGGTGCGTGTGGTCTTGGTGATGAGCATGAGGAAATTCACACCCAGGCAGATGGGGATGATGAGGGCGCCGACAGCTGTGTTGTAAGCCACGGCAGCCGCTGCTGGCCAGCCCATGTCGAACACGTTGAGCTGCAGATGATAGAGATCTGAAATGGCTTTCAACGGGTCGTTGAAGTTGGTGGTGAGCAGTGCCGTCACCACACCAAGGCCCACGAAACCGACACCCACGAAGAGTCCCGACTTGAGCGCCTTTCCGAATTTCATTCCGATGCACAGGCCTATGATGGTGAAGATGATAGGCATCATCACCGAGGCACCAAGCTGAATGATGTAACTGAAGATGTTCATGTTTTTGATTTTGTTTAGATACGATTTTGCATTTTACCTCGCAAAGGTACTCATTATTTTGCATATCAGTGGAAATTATTGCTCTAAAAGAACTTAAAACCTGTCTTTTCGTCATCTCGCCCCTGTGTATTTACAGGTCAGCAGGAAAGGGGAGTGACAGTTGCTGTTCCGAAATTTGGCTTGCCACAAAAACGAGCTGAATGTACTGCAATGATTTGGCTTTATCCTCTTGCCTACTTGGTTGGCAGCCGCTCCTAACGCGCGCGCACGCACAGGAAAAGTTTTTCGTTTTCTCACCACTATCTATCACTTTTCTTGATATCTTACATTATTCTGCTGACAGCAAGCGGGATAGACGGAGTTACAGATGCGTGATAGATGGCTTTCTATCCATCACTTCTATCACCAATCCATCACTTGCCGGGTTCAAGTGGAGTGCCAAAAATCAGTTCGCCCGTCTGGGCACTCATTGCCCACGGCGTTGGCACCGAGTGCCCAGGCTGTGGAACCAAGCATAAGTCGGCTATTAACACACCGTAAGTCGGCCATTAGCACACCGTAAGTCGGCCATTAATAAACTGCAAACGGACTACTTGAGGGCCGAATCCGATCAGGCTGTGATTTACACACATGCAAGACACTGCAACATCAGGCGCTACTCCAAATTTCCGGAAAAGTCGTTTTTAGGTCAGAATATGCACTTGAATATTGCAATAGACCATACTTCCACAGAACAAAACGAACAAAAAACTTTTGGGATAGAATAGTGTTTTGTTCCTTTGCACCCTCAAAACTAAGTAGTTAAAGTTAATGAAGACTGTATTTAGGACTGTTGCAGCAACATTTTTCTTGGCTGTAACACTTATGCTTTCACTTGCCGGCACTCAAAGTGCAAAGGCACAAAACGTGAAAACGACCTTTAATGTGTGCGCTTACAACGTAGACGGACTGCCCGCAAAGATTGCAGGCATCAGCGTGAACCCCGACGGACATTATGCCGAGGGAGCCACCAAGATTGGCAATTATCTTCTCGAGAAGCAGTATGACATCATCGGGGTGAGTGAAGATTTCGACTATAACGCCGAACTCACCGCTCCCCTGGCAGACGCCTACCACATCGGCACTTGGCGTGGCGGCGTGAGCGGCAAGCCAAAAGCCGGGCTGCCCCTGTTCAATACCGACGGACTGAACTTCTTCTGCAAGAAGTCGCTGATGATGGCCGACGAGAAGTGGACACCCTGGAACGATGCCAACGACGTCTACGACCAGGACAACGATGAACTGATCGACAAAGGCTACCGCTTCTACAGCGTGGCACTCAACGACGGAATCTACGTGGATGTGTATATCATGCACATGGATGCCGGTGACAGCGACAAGGACATCAAGGCTCGTGCCTCGCAGTGGAAGCAACTGGCAGAAGCCGTCAAGGACAACACAAACGGACATTCCATCATCGTGATGGGCGACCTGAACAGCCGCTATACGCGCGACGAAATTGAGAATCTCTTCATCAACCCGCTCAACTCCACAGGCCGCCTCACCGTGAAGGATGCCTGGATAGAGCTTTGCAAGCAGGGCGTATACCCCACGCTCGGTTCAGCCGCGCTCATGGTGAGCGAATTGGGCTACAAGCAGGGAGAGATAGTAGACAAGGTGCTCTACATCAACCGCAACAACGGCATACAGCTCACCGCCACTGCCTACGACGTGGACGAAACCGCCGATCAAAGTGACCACAAGCCGCTCATCGTAACATTCGAGGCCAAAGGCAACACCAATCAGCCTGTGGCAGCCACCGACTGGTGGGTGGGCGAAAAGCTCACAGAGGCCGACCAGGCTGCCTATATCTACAATGTAGCATTCAAGAACTTCATCAGCAACGACAACAAGGCTTCCGTCACCGACATCAACAACGCTCCCCTGTGGTATTTCCGCGGCACCGAAAGCGGTACCGTGGACAATGACTCGGAGCGCGACAAGAAAGATGGCTACCGCCTGCATCTCGAAGTGGACTGGAAGGGTACTGGCAATGCGTCCGTAAAATATCAGTCAGGAACATCCTCCTTGACCTTCACGCCAAGCGAAACTACCGAGGGGGCATACAAGTTCTCTATCTCTGGAAAGTCGTGGGGAAAAAGTTATACCAAATATTTCAACGAGAACAGCGACGGAGCATACTCTGCCGCCAACAGCAAGACCACCCAAAACGACTGGCTGCTCATCGGTGAAGAGCAGAAAAATGCCTAC
This sequence comes from uncultured Prevotella sp., assembly GCA_905198745.1. Lineage (GTDB taxonomy): Bacteria > Bacteroidota > Bacteroidia > Bacteroidales > Bacteroidaceae > Prevotella. Next base: position 4,770 of record CAJKDU010000043.1, read on the forward strand.
GACGTTTATGTGGCTGCCTATACCGAGGCCAACAAGTATTCCACCAACTCGCAGGTTTCCGACGAACTGATGGCAGAACTGAACGCCCTGCTCACTGCGCAGACCAACTACGCGCAGAGCGTCGGCGACAACGGCACCACTGCCCAACTCACCGACATTGCGGCACGCATCAAGGCGTATCTTGACACTACTACCGCCATCAGCATGCCCACCCACGCCATCGCCCCTGCCACCGTCACCGCCATCTATGGCACCGACGGCAAGCAGCGCCCTGCCCTGCTCAAGGGCATCAACATCGTGCGTATGAGCGACGGGACAACCAAGAAAATCATGAAATAAAAAACAAAGACAACAAATACTACGATGAACAAATTTATTCGTATGGCAGCCCTCCTTATCGGACTCATGACGGTTGCCCATGTAAATGCCGCCAAGGTTGAGAAGCCCAACAATTGGAAATGGGTTAGCATGACCAGAGAAAAGGCAAACCAAACTGCATACCTGTACAATGTCGGACACGATGTGTTCATGACCACAGACAACAAACCAAGTTGTACAGATATAACGAAAGCACAAATTTGGGATATTATATATCATACCACAAAGGTCTTCAACCAAGTCATTGACGAATATACCACAATATCTTGTACTACAAATAATCTTCCGTACCGGGTCAGAATAGATGATGTATATCAAGCAGACAAAGACGCTACAAAGTTTTATTTAGACAATGGATCAACATTAGGTTCTTACAAATTAAGAAATAACTTGAGAAAATACCTCACCGTTGCAAATGAAAACGATGAATATAAATATTCTTCAGGAAACACCAACGATGCCGGTAACGACTGGATAATGATTGACCCCAACAACACCGACCAGATAAACAGCTACAAGAACAACTACGCAGCCTATGCCACAGCTTACGCTGCAGCCAAGGCTTTGAAGGACTTCGCTCTGCCTACCACTCAAAAGGACAAGTTGACAGAAGTATTGGCAAAGGAAACAACTTACGAGAATGTGGTTGCCAACACGGAAGAACTCAACTCCGTAGTAGCCGAAATCAAGGCTTTGACTTTCGGTGTAAACATCACAGCCAACTACGCTACGGTGTGTCTGCCCTTCAATGCAGCCATCCCTGCCGGTGTGACAGCCTACCGCTTGGACAGCTATAACGCCGACAATGCCACGATGGACCTGAAGAAGGTGGGCGAAGAGGGCGACGTGCTCCCAGCCGGCAAGGGCTTTGTGCTCCACACCGACAACAATGCCGACTACTCTTTCAGCTTCAGTGAGAACACTCCCGTAGAAACAGAAACTAACCTGTTGGCCGGCACCACCACTGAGGAAACACAAGACCAAGACTACTACTATTGGGTCATCTCCAAGAGCAGCACCACAGGCAAGGTGGGTTTCTATATCCTCAACGACGGCATCAGCATCCCTGCCAACAAGGCATACTTCGCCATCAAACGCAACCAGGTAGACCCTGCTGCATGCAGCATGTTCAGCTTCGGAGACAACCCGACTGGCATCCACTCCGCCAGCAGCAGCCAGGCAGCCAGCATCGTAGCCATCTACAATGCCAACGGCAAGAAGCAGGCAGAACTCACCAAGGGCATCAACATTGTGAAGATGAGCGACGGAACCATCAAGAAAATCAAGAAATAAGAACTCCATAAAACAAGAGAAATGAACAAGAAGACATATACCACCCCCGAGATTGTCATCGTAGAAACAGAAGCCACCGTCATGGCAGACACGTCCATCGTGGTTTCTGGAAGCCGTGAGGAAAAGGCCGAGCAGGTGTTGAGCAACAAGACCTTCACCACTATCGACACGGAAACCGACAACAGTTTCTGGAAACATTGGGCTGACAAGGACTAACAGCCAACATCCGTGCTGCCGCCACATAGGTTGGCTGCACACTGAGAAAGGCTCCGCTGCAAGAACACTCTATTTCTTGCAACGGAGCCTATTTTGTCGCTCACAAGTTCTGCGCCAACCGACAGGGCTACATTATTTCACTTCCCAAATATCATTGGTCTCAAGCAATTCGGCAAAATTGTGGTAAGACTTCTGCGCCTTCACTTCCTCTATCTGCCGGTGCACCGCCTCGTCATAGGTGGGAGCCTCAACATCGCGAATCACGCCAAGCGCCACGGGAAAGCCATGCTCGTTGTCCATCATCGCCAACTTCAGTTGCAGGGTGTTGTCCTCGCAGTGGGCATTATGAACGAGTATGTCGTCGAGGGTGACGCCATTCTCTCCAATCTTCACCACCTTCAGTCCAAACCCTTCCTGCATCAGTCCATACTCGCCATGCTCACCGAAGACAAGCGGCTTGCCGTGCTCCACATAGATGGCGTTACGTAGCCGTCCCGCCTTGGTATAGACAGGTTCGTATGCTCCATTGTTGAAAATCATGCAGTTCTGCAGTATCTCACACACCGAAGCCCCCTTGTGGTGATAGGCAGCCTTGAGTATCTCCACCGTGTGTTCACCATCGTTGGCCACGGCACGGGCAAAGAAATGGCCACGGGCACCGAAACAAAGCTCCGCCGGACGGAACGGGTCTTCCACCGTGCCGTAGGGCGACGACTTGCTCACGAAGCCACGGGGCGACGTGGGCGAATACTGCCCTTTGGTTAGGCCATAGATGCGGTTGTTGAGCAACACCATGTTGAGGTCGATGTTGCGGCGCATGGCATGGATGAAATGGTTGCCGCCGATGGCAAGTCCGTCGCCGTCGCCGCTTATCTGCCAAACGGTGAGCCGCGGATTCACCACCTTGGCTCCCGTGGCTATGGCTGCCGAACGGCCGTGAATGGTCTGCATGGCATAGGTGTTGACATAATAGGGCAAACGGCTCGAACAGCCTATGCCTGAGATGACAGCCGTCTCATAGGGCGGCACGCCCAGCTCTGCCATTGCCTTCTGCAGCGAGGCAAGGAAGAAATGGTCTCCGCAGCCGGGACACCAGCGGGGTTGTCCCTTCTTGAAATCTTGTGCTGTATATTCCATCATAGCTTATTCCTCCATAATTTTAATGAATACCTGCTTGAGGTCTGCCACCACAAAGGGCTGTCCCTTGACCTCGTCATACTGGTAGGGCACAAAACCATCAATCTTCTGTCTGAGGTATTGGGCGAACTGCCCAAGGTTCTGCTCTGCCACCACCACCTTCTTATAGCTGCGGAGCACTCGGGCAGTGTTTTTCGGCAGCGGGTTGATAAACTCAAACTGTGCCAATGCCACCCGATGGCCCTCACGGCGCAGCTCCTGCATGGCGGTGTAAAGATGTCCGTAGGTGCTGCCGAAGCCCACGATGAGGAGTTCGGCATTGTCGGCATCACCCGACACCTCTATGTCGGGCACCGGAATAAGGTCAATCTTCTTGGCCCGCAAGTGGTCCATGCGGTTATGGTTGGCGGGTTCGGTGGAGATGGCACCCGTCTCGCCGTCCTTCTCCAGTCCGCCAAGTATATGCTCAAAGCCCTCTTGTCCCGGTATAGCCCAGTAGCGCACACAGGTGTCTGGATCACGGTGATAGGGTGAATAGCAGTACTTCTGCGACGGAGGTGCATAGTGTGGATGTATCTCGGGCAACTGCGTGATGTCGGGCAGTTTCCAGGCCGAAGAGCCGTTGGCTATGAAAGCGTCTGAGAGCAACACCACGGGAGTGAGATGCTCCAAGGCTATCTTGGCTGCCATAAAGGCAGCATCGAAACAACCCGTGGGACTCACGGCGGCTATCACAGGAATGGGGCTCTCGCCGTTACGTCCGTAAAGCACTTGCAGCAAGTCTGTCTGCTCACTCTTGGTAGGCATGCCCGTAGAAGGGCCGCCACGCTGAACGTCGATGACCACGAGCGGAAGTTCATCGATGACTGCCAGGTTAATAGCTTCCGACTTCAGACAGATGCCGGGACCGGAAGTGGACGTGGCAGCCAATGCGCCGGCAAAAGAGGCACCGATGGCGCTGGCGCTGGCTGCTATCTCATCTTCCGCCTGCACGGTAATGACGCCAAGGCTCTTGTGCTTGGCAAGTTCGTGAAGAATGTCGGTGGCAGGAGTGATGGGATAGGAACCGAGATAGAGTTGCAGACGGGCACGCTCGGCCGCGGCTATGAGTCCATAGGCAGTAGCCTTGTTGCCGGTAATGTCCATGTAGCGTCCCTTGTCCTTGTGGTGCGACTCCACCCTGTAGGTGGAAGGCACCGACTGCTGAGTGTTGAGTCCATAGTCATAGCCGACACGTACCACCTTCATGTTGTTGTCGGCCAAGAAGGGTTTGGCAGCAAACTTTTCACGCAGGAAGTCGTCTACCAGTTTCAAGTCGCGGTTGAATAGCCAGCACACCAGTCCGAGGGCAAACATGTTGCGGCACTTCAGCACCGCCTTGTTGTCCATGCCGCTGTCGGCAAGGCATGCCTTGACCATCCTCGTAATAGGACATGCCACCACCCGGTCGGGGTCTATGCCCATCTCGGCGAGGTAATCGGAAGAATGAAACATGGCCTTCTCCAGGTCATCCGGACCGAAACTGTCAATGTCAATAATAATGGTTGCCGTGGGCTTGGTATACTTGTACTGTGTTTTGAGGGCGGCTGCATTCATTGCCACAAGCACGTCGCAAAGGTCGCCCGGGGTAAAGACCTTGCCCTCGCCGATATGCACTTGATAGCCAGACACGCCGGTCAGCGAGCCGTGGGGAGCGCGAATGTCGGCAGGATAGTCGGGAAAGGTAGATATTCCGTTGCCCACTGTGGCGGAAACGGTAGAAAAGATATTGCCTGCAAGTTGCATGCCGTCACCCGAATCGCCCGAGAACCGGACCACCACCTGTTCGAGTTCCTTGATTTCTATGTGTTTTGTCATACGCAAGAATGGTTTAACTTCGCAAAAATAGGAAATAAACACATACCAAACAAGCTATCAGGCACTTTTATTTTCGTTCATAGAACAAGAGGTTTCATGTATAAGACGATTTCCTGATTATCCCCCATATCGTTTCATGCTGATGAATGAGAAACATCAAACGAATTCTTTCACCCGAGCGCAAAAGTAAGCATTGTTTGCGAACAACAGGTACTTTTAGATGTCGTTGAAGCCATTGTTTGCAAACAACAGCCACTTTTGGGTCTCGTTGAGGGTCTTGATCGCGATCAACGGTCACTTTTAAGAGTCGAAGGGCATCCTGATTCAAGTTTCTTTGTCCACAATTTGTGATAGCAAGGTGTTGACTACTGTTTCTTGCTGCATTTTGTTCAAAAAGTTCCAAGAAACTTAAATCAAGAGCCTCACTAACTGAAATATTCAATTTATTGGCTTTTCCAGAATTTGGAGTGATGCCCCCAAATTGTTACCCTATTTATCACTTCCGACAAGAAAATTGAAGATAAATTTGTCGCAGCAAGGAAATAGTCGTAACTTAGCAGAAAATATCACTTATACAAAGACAACAACAGGAAAATTCATTGATATGATTCCCAAGACCATTCATCTGTGCTGGTTCAGCAACGACCCTTATCCAGTTGAGATAAAAGTATGCCTGGACACTTGGAAGCGTGTACTGCCTGACTACACAATCAGAATATGGCGCTATGCCGACGCAAAAGCAATCGGATGCACGTTTATTGACGAGGCACTTGCAGAAAAGAAGTGGGCTTTCGCAGCCGATGTAGTAAGATTTTATGCCGTATATACGGAAGGTGGTGTATATATGGACAGCGACATTTTCCTCTATAAACGCTTTGACGAGTTTATCCCTGAGCATGGCTTTGCCACGTTCAACGAGAAGATAGAAAAGGAGCAATCTGTTTTCGGACTGCAAGCAGCTTTCTTCATGGGCGAGAAAGGAAACCAATATTGCAAGGACGTACTCGATTATTACATGAATACAAGTTTTAAAAATGCCGATGGTTCATTCAACGACACCATTTCCCCTTACGTGATGGTGGATGTGGCCAAGCGGTATGGCTTCCGTTTTGAAGATGTGGAGCAGCAGTTGGACGGACTCACCGTCTACCCCACTCGCCACCTGGCACCCCGGAAACGCTTTGCCGTGCTCGCTGACACTTTCGCCACCCACCGAGTCTATGGAAGCTGGCGCAAGCGCAAGTTCGGCCGTACCGTAGAACTGAAAGTCAAGCATGTTTGGCATATCGTGAAATATTTCCTTTTTAAAAGATAAAATGAGAAAGATAACTGTTATCACCATCAACTATAACAACCTGCAAGGACTGAAACGAACGGTTCCTTCCGTTTTGTCACAATCCTACGATGATTTTGAATATGTGATAGTAGACGGCGGGTCAACCGATGGCAGCAAAGAGTATATAGAACAGCAACACGGCATAGACACTTGGGTGAGCGAGAAAGACAATGGTATCTATAATGCCATGAACAAAGCCGTAGGCATGGCTCATGGCGAGTATTGCATATTCATGAATTCCGGTGACCATTTCTTCTCGGCTCTGTCGCTTGAAAATGCAGCAGAGGAATTAGACGGCAGTGACTACTGTACAGGTAAAACTGCAGTGGTGGAGGACGACTTCCTGTCACTTTGCATCCCACCCAAGACAATGACCTTTTATTTTGTAAAAGGGACATCATTGCAGCACCAATCAACTTTTATCAAAACACAGTTGCTCAAAAGTCACCCTTATAATGAAGACTTGAAAATCGTAGCAGACTGGGAGCACTTCCTAAAATGTTGGTATTTAAACAACTGCAGTTATAAAGCACTTCAGACGGTCGTGGCAGCCTACTATCTGGATGGGTTCTCTGCACAAAACGAAAATCTGTTGAAAGAGGAAAGGAAGCGTGTAATAGACGCTATTTTCGAAGGCAATAAGAATATTCCGCATATAGTTGAAACAAAACAGGAGAAACGGGACCGACTGACAGACAACCTGAAATTTAAACTGAGAAATGCCATGAAAAAGAAACCATTGTCGCGCGACTGGAAAGTCATGCGTAACGGTTTTAAGTTCTTCTTCAAGGATTTGTTTATCTAACATCAAGTACATGAAAGTTCTATACGACTATCAAGCCTTTGACATGCAAACGCATGGTGGCGTCTCACGCTGCTTTGCCGAGCTATATTCCCATCTGCCTCAAGACATACTGGCACACATCGGTGTGTTGGAAAGCAACAATGTGTATTTACAAGCTATGGGAGTCAAACCTCAAGGCAACATCTACAAAAACTTTCTCTGCGAAAAGGACTCCACGCTGAAATATATTCTCTTCAAGCTGTGCTACAATGTGAAACATGGCGACTATCGCCGTTGGAACCGCATGCCCAAAATCAACAAGTTGGAATCTATCGAGCGTCTGAAAGAAGGAAACTTCGACATCTTCCATCCCACGTTCTTCGATCCCTATTTTTTCAAGTACATCGGCAACAAGCCTTATATACTGACCGTACACGACATGATTCCCGAGCTGTTTCCCCAATACTATGGACATGACAATGGACAGATTCTGCAAAAGAACATGACTATACCTCGGGCAGCCCACCTCATCGCTGTTAGCGAGCAGACAAAAAAAGACATGTGCCGCATCATGGGCGTCAAGGAAGAACAAGTAAGCGTTGTCTACCATGGAGCAGACGAGACGCCTTACGTTCCCTCCACAGGCAATGACAAAGATTACGAATACTTACTCTATGTGGGCGACAGACATTTCTACAAAAACTTCGCATCCTTTGCCAAGAGTTGCCTCCCCATCCTCAAGCGACACCGCGACATGAAGATAATCTGCACAGGCAAGCCTTTTACAGAAGAAGAAAAGGTTATGTTCAAGGAATGGAACATGGAAAACCGATTCGTACAGTTGTTTGTCAAGACCAATCAGGAAATGCTTGACCTCTACCACCATGCCGTAGCTTTTGTCTATCCATCATCATACGAGGGCTTCGGAATTCCCATACTGGAAGCCTACAAGGCTGGTTGTCCTGTGTTCCTCAACCACGCAAGTTGCTTTCCGGAAATAGCCGGTGATGCAGCCGTGTATTTCAACATCGACAGCCAGAAGTCAAACTTTGAAGAGAAATTCGAGGATTTCTATCATGGCAACGCCAATGAGCGAAAGGTCTTGATAGAAAAACAAACCGCACGCCTAAAGCTCTATTCCTGGCGGAAATCGGCACAACAACTTGCCGACATATACAATCGTTTCGGTTAGTTGCCCTTGAAGAGCAACTAACCGAAACGCCAAATATTACTCAAAAAAGTTGTTGGTATTGCTGTGCTTAAAGAACATTATCTTGTTCACCATTCGCTGATAATACACAAAAGTGGAGGAGTGATTCATCATCAGAAACAACAATAGGCGCATCTTGAAACCAAGACTATCCACTTGCTGTCCCTTATATTCTTTCAGTTCACTCCGTATCATGCGTATATACTCTTTGGCCTTACGCCGGTCGTGGAGCGTGCGCGATATGCGGGATATATGTTTGCTCACTCTCACGCCACGTATCAGCATCTGACGCTTGGCACAATCACGGTATTTGGTGTGAGCATAATAATTATATCTGAACTTCTCGGCACGGAAAAAGTCTAATTCCTTTTCGGGAGAAAGGATTGTGACCAGGCTACTCTTCCGCAAACGATAGTGATAAAACGGACGCTTGGTGTAGACCACCCTCTGCACATTGTCAAACCAATAGGGCAACACCCCATAATCTTCATAGCTTTTGTTGCCAGGCATCAAATGAGTGAGACAACTGCGCTTGAACACCATTTGCCAGATATAGCTCTGCACCTTGTCCTTGATAATCATGTCGTGTATCTTGTCATGGTCAAGCACGACAACTTCATCGGAAGGATTCTTGCACCACGACTTCTTCTTGCTCTCCTTATAATGGTTGCACACGGCTATGTCTGCATCCGTTTTCTTGATTTGCTCCATCAAGAAAGCATACATATCCACATCTATCCAGTCGTCACTGTCGACAAACCCCACATAGTTTCCGTGGCACTGCGACAAGGCGACGTTTCTGCTGTCACCCTGTCCCGTGTTACGTTTGTGTATGACATGTATGCGATTGTCCTTTTCCGCCCATCGGTCGCATATCTCTGCTGAAGCATCAGTCGAACCGTCATCCACAAGAATGAGTTCCCAGTTCTCAAAAGTCTGGTTATGTATTGACGTGATGCATTTGTCCAAGTATCGGGCTGTATTGTAAACAGGAACTATAATGCTCAGTTCTATATCCATGATTGCTTTCTTTAGATTTTTCTTTTCAACCTTTTCTGATTCCATTCTTGCATGCCACTATTCCCAGGTTGCGCTTGAAAATGGCTTCGTTGTCGGGCACAAATTCCTTTTCCTTATGATAAAGGTGATACTCTATGGCCCTGAATTTGGCAAACTTCTTTTTCAGTCCCGAATTATTCAAGCGGGCTATGATGTCGGTGTCCTCGTACCCGTAACCTTCAAGGCTCGAGTCAAAGCCATTAACACGCATCAAGTCATCATAGAACACCGCCATATTGCAACTGCGCCCATACAGCGGAACGCGCCGCCGATAATTTTGGGTCAAGCTTCTCAACATGGGGAGATATAAGGCATTCAACCGTTGATATACTCCTCGGGTATACCAATGCAAGTTGACTGTCCCTTCTTTTATCAATTGCCCGGTAAGCTCTTCACTGACTCTTGCACGACTGCCTATCACATAGTAGCCGCGCTCCGCCATGCGGGCATGGTCTTCCACGAAATGACGTTCCATCACAATGTCACCGTCTATGAAGATGACGTAGTCACCTTCACACTGCCGCAAGGCATTATTTCTTGATTCTGCTGCCCGAAAACCTCTGTCTTCCTGCCATGCATGCTTCAATGTGCAGGGATAGCCGTGAGCCATATCCGCTATCAGGAGCCTCGTTTCTTCACCCGAACCATCGTCTGCCACGATTACCTCGTCGGGCAACTGCGTCTGTCGAGCTGCACTCATCAGGCTCAGGCGTAAAGCTTCAGGCCAATTGTAGGTTGTTATTATCAAAGAGACTTTCATCATATGTTTTTGTGCCTTATTGTATGAACAGACTTCTTGCCGAAAGTTTGCACGGTTCCGAGTCTTTTTAACTTACTTTACACATTCCCTTTTCCCACAGGAAATGTAAACATGCCATAGTTTTGTTATCTTTGTAGCATCCTCTCCATTCCACGGACAGCATCTTCCACAAATCCTCCATGGTTCATCTTTTCTGCCAAGCCCAAGGCTTTCACCTTCATTTCTGCAAATTGAGAAGGCGAGAGGTGCATCAGTTTCGATTCCAATTCTTGCAGAGAGTCTACACATACACCTGTACCCGTTTGTTCCACCATATAAGCCATGGCAGACTGCTTCCATACCACGACAGGTATGCCCCCACGTAGATAGAAGGACGTCTTGTGCGGGGTGTTGTAGTGCAGATATTCGCCCCAATCTCCACTGCAAACTTCCATGGAGTCTCCGTCCCACACAATGCCGAAGTCTACCTCGGCATCACGAATAAAATCGTCAGCCTGCACATATCCATGGCTCACCACATGCTGACATTGTTCGAGTTCCGACATTCCGTTCACCCAACCGAACAAGTGGAGTTCGCAATGCTCCAAGGACGAGGCGAAGGTTGTCAGAAAGGAATTCTTGCGCCGGGAAATACTGCCGGCATAGGCAATGCGGATCGGCTGATGGCAAACCTGTTGCTGGTGTGTATTGATTGAGGAAGAGCGGTAGTCCCAAAAGCCGAGAGAAGACAAATGTCCTTGATAGCCTTGTTCCCGAATCCATTTTTCCATCACCTTGTTAGAGGCTATGACTCCGTCTGCATGCGACAGCCGTTTCATTTCCTGCGCCACCGTAAGTTTCTTTCTTCTGAACGACCCCAAGTCGTGTATCAGTGCCACGGTCTTGGCGCCACGCAGATGTGCCACACGACAAATGAAAGTGAAGTATTTCTTCAAGGGATATTGCAGCACTACAACGTCGTCCTTGCGCACCTTGAAGCAGAAGCGCAGCGAACTCAGCACACCATGAATGAATATCACCACTGCGTTATGGCTATACTTGCGGGGCAAGCCAAGGTTGACGGCACCCATTTCTTCGAGTGTTATCTCGTTGTCGGTCTTCGCCTTGTAGCCAGCCACCTCAAGTCCGCGGTAGCAATGGCTCACATAACAGAGTCTACTCATTTTTATTTGCCAAAGAATTTTCTGATCTTTTCCCATGCGGTAGGATGCCAGCTGTGGGCACAGAGATGCACGGCGTAGGACGCCGGGGTCACCTCATGCTTGTTGCCGGCAAATATTTCCGAACGATAAATCATCACGTCGTCTTGCAACGGCTGGTCTTGGTCTTTATACATAAAACCATATTTCTCGGCCACCTGCGCATAAATCATCGGCGACACCACATTGGTGAGCAACGAGCCGTCTGGATTGATGAAGTCATGAGTCTGATACCAATCCAGCACATCGGCAATAAACCGGTTGCCCTTCTCGGCTCCCATCACGGCAGCCTGTATCTGTATGCCCGACACAAAGCCCTCCTTGATACGGTGGCCGTCGGCATCAATCATCGCCCGTGACCCGTCTTTTTCTATCTGTGTGGGATGATACTCCAGCGACGACATGAATCCGTGGTTCAACAAGGAATCCAATGGCTTGAGCACCTTCACGTCTGAGTCGAGATAGACGCCTCCCTCATGATACAGGGCATACATGCGGATATAGTCTGCCGCGAATGCCCACTTGCGCTGTTCGTAGGCTTGCTTGACAAAGGGCACGCTGTTGATGTCGAAGTTATGGGTATTCCACAACTTGAACTCATAGTCGGGCAACATCTTGCGCCATGTGTCCATGCACTTTCTTATCTTCCGTGGAAACGGGTCATTGCTCAGCCAGCAGTAATGTATCTTCTTGGGTATCATATCTGTGTTTTATTTCTTCAATTTGTTCTTCAGTTGGTCTTTTTTCCTGTTCCGCTCTTCCAGCCGCTCCAGGTAGCCCAGGGCTTCCCCCAATGCCTCTTCCTCGTTCCATCCACGAAGGCGGGCATAATAGCGTACAATATATTCGTAAACATCGCGGCGGTGAGTCGTGGTGCACAAGTTTTTCAGGCACTTTTCCCTCGGAGGCATTCCCTTGCAGAAACGTGAACGGTTGATGTCTATCACCGTGAAATGCACGCTGCCGTCGTCTTTCACGTCATAAAGGAAGTTGCCGAAATTCAAGTCACCGTGCAGGATGCCTTGCTTGTGCATTTCCAGGATTTGCCGTGTCACCGCCTCTGCCAGCCTCACGTCAAACGGTTGCTGTTCGCAGAGCTTGTGAAACACGGGAGGATGCGGACAACTGAGCGAAACGAAGTAGCCTGTGACGAAGAGTCCATGCTCCCGTTGCTCGATGTATGCCACCTCATGAGGCGTGTCTATGCCGCAGTTTCTAAACGTGTGGGCATATTTGTATGCCCTCTCCGCCTTGCTCTTGCGGAAGAAGGTATAGACCACCCGTTGCACCAGGTTCACCCGCTTGTAGCGCTTGACCACCAGGTCGAGTTCACCCACGGAAAACCGCCTCACTTCGTTTCTTCCCTCATGGAGCAATTCACCCTCATGACGGCCGAAAAGCCGGGGAACAGTCAATATGAAGTCGCGCAGACTGACATAGTCGTCATCTATATAAAAGGTAAGGTTCCCCTTCCTGATTCTCGTTGTGTTCACATTCTTCATGATTGTTCTTTCAACAGTCGTTCATACACCTGCAACATTTGCCGTGCCACACCCGTATTCTCGAATCGCGTCACATATTCCTTGCTACGTCTGATTCGTTCCTCTCTGCCGTCAGCACCCTTGAGCACTCGGCAAAGGGCTACACCCATACCAGCCACATCGCCGGGAGCCACATAGAGACTGTCGGGTCCTCCGGCTTCCTCCAAGCAACTGCCCGAGCATGCCACTACAGGAAGTCCGCTCTGTATGGCCTCTATCACAGGTATGCCAAAGCCCTCATAGACGGAGGGATAGACACACGCTTCCGCCAACTGGTAGAGGGCTGGCAGGTCTTCCGATGAAACTCCATGAAAGAAGTGCACTCTTTGTTCCAATCCATGTGCAGCTACATACGCCTTCACCTTGTCGGCATAGGGAGTTGATTTTCCCACTACAACCAGATGCACATCACTGGGCACTTGCGGTAGGGCTTCCACTGCTTGCAATATGTTCTTGCGCTGTTCAATTGTTCCCACATGGATAATGTAGCGTTTGGGCAGCATATACTTGGCTATAGCCTGCCACTTGCTTTCCTCGGTAGCAGGTTCCGTGAAACGGGTGCTGCAACTTTGGTATATCACGTCAATCTTGTCCTCATCCACACCACCATAATACATAATGTCGCGCTTCGTACACTCGCTGATAGCAATAATACGATGCGCTTCCCTGCATGTGGCATAAAACTTGGCGGCATAAATTTTGGCGTCTACCCAATGATAGAACTCCGGATGTCGGAGGAATATCAGATCGTGGATCGTAACCACCGTCTTGATGCCATGCCGTGCGATGCCCATTGGCAATTCGCCCGACAGTCCATGAAAGATGTCCACTTGGTCTTTCTCCAAGTCTCTCACCATACCATAGGAACGCCAAATAGCCTTGCCCAACACGCCTCTCCACTTCCGAGGATAGCGTATCATGGAATATGGCAATTGCTCCATCTGTGAACGGTATTCGTCACGCCCGTGGTCAGGGGTATAGAGCAGCATCATGGTATTGCTGTCGGCCTGTTGGGCAATGTCGGTAAGCAAAGTTCTGCAATAGGCCCCCAAACCTGTGCCGTTTCGGAATGCCCGTTTGGCGTCATATCCTATAATCATAGTTGGTGTCTTGGTATGGTTCGTCCGTTTTCTATTATATATTCTTTGTCAAACTCTTCACGCGTGCGCTTCCACCGGTTGTGTGACCACAGGTAGAACTCAGGATTCTTTCTGATGGTCTGCTCCAACTTTTGGAAAAATATACGGGTAATTTCATGTTCGGGCAATGAATCAGGCTGGCGGGTAATTAAATGATAGGTGCACGTGTAGTAACCACGCTTGGGTCTGCTCATTTCCACATAGAACACAGCATTGTTCATCTTTCTGATAATTCGCTCGGCACCGGTAAACACGGGAGTGTCCTGGTTCATAAAGTCAAGCCAAAGGTGAATGTTGTTCATCTTGGGGCCTTGGTCCGATATGTAACCGAAGAGCGACATAACTCCTTCACGCCTATATTTCACCAGATAACGCAGAATGTCTTGCTTCGGAATGGGCACGCCACCCATGTGGCTACGCAAGTCGACAAACAACCGGTCAAAATATCTGTTCCGAAGTGGATGATAGACAAGTCCCATCACGCGGTTGGCGGGCAAATCTATGCCCACACACGAGAGCCATTCCCAATTGCAATAGTGGCCTAACACAGCTGCCGCCGACTGTCCCTCCTCAAAACACTTTTCCACTTCATCAGAGTTGGCAATGGTAAACCGTCGTTGTAATTCTTCTTTTGATATGGAAAGGAGTTTGATAGACTCCACAAAATAGTCGCAAAGCCAATGATAGAATTTATGTTCAATCAGCAACCGGTCATTGTCCGTCTTGTCGGCAAACGCCATGCGTAGGTTTTTCTCCACCACCTTCCGCCGATACCCTACCATGTGGAAAAGCACCACATAAAGCCCATCGCTCAGCAAGTAAAGAGCGCGGAAGGGCAAAAGCGAAATGAGATAAAATATGAAATGTATGAGTCTATACATCTGAATGTTCAATCAATGATTTGCAAAAGTAAACAATATTTTCAGCCATTGCAAATTATTACCCTACTATTTGTCACACAAAGCACCGCAATATTGAACTTTAATGCTATAAAGCCATACACATGAGTACAACGAAAAAGCCCCAGAAACCGAAAGGAATCTGAGGCTCTCTTCAAAGGAGGCGGCTAC
>CAJKDU010000044.1 GCA_905198745.1 uncultured Prevotella sp.
CAAAATATTTATGAGACTACCAACTTTTTTATAAACTATTTCTTATCCCGAACTGGAGTTTATTTTTGCAAACTGAGTAGGATTGCGTCTTTTCGGACGTTTCCATATTCTCAGACACGTTAATTAGGCGTAAAAGAATTTATCAATCTTCCATAACATCGAAGAGATAATATTCTTTAGTTCCTACGCTTTACCTTTTCAGAAAGCTTGCCTGAGGGGACAAGGCAGCAGTATTATATGATCTCAACATATGTCAAGCAACGGAAAATATAAGTCCGCAGGATTTTTAATTGTTCTTCTTTTTTCATACACGGCAAATGCGCAAGTACAACAGTCGGCACAAAATATAGCCGGTTGGCATCTGCTTTACAACGATTCTTTGCAGGGTGCCAATGTGAAAGGTGCGGTGGACTTTCTCAAGGCTAAAGGGAAAAAAGTGCGCAAGCCTGTTATTGTCGGCATTATTGATTCTGGAGCCGACACCACTACTACTAACATTAACAAGGCTTTCTGGACCAACCGGAAAGAAAGACTTGACGGTGTGGACAACGACAAGAACGGGTATATAGACGACATCCATGGATGGAATTTTCTCGGAACCAAGGACGGAAAGTTCAACATGACCAGTGCCGGCACAGAGGAATACCGACAGTTCAAACGTCTATATCCTAAATACAAAAACATGAAACGCGAGGATGCCACTGACAAGGCTGAGTATGACTATTATGTACAGATGCGCAAGAAAGCAGGTATCAACGGCTATCTCATGTTCTATAAGTTTAATGCCCAGAAAATGGCAGCTATCGAAATGATGGACTCTCTGATGCGTCGCAACAACATCCACACAGACACGCTCACCATGGCAGGACTGATTCGTACAGATGTGCAAGACTCTTTGTGGAATGGACTTAGCCAGATGCTCTATACTGACCTGCTCCGCACGAAGAAGTCAACCCTTTGGGCAGACTACCGCAAGGATCAGTTGGCTAACTTGAAACTGATGAAAACCCGCATAGACGGCATAGAGCATGCACAAGACAAGCGTCTGCTCATGGGGGACAATATGGAGGATGCCAACGATATCTATTATGGTAACCACACCCTTACTGTCGACGGATGCGACCATGGCACTTTTGTCGCTGGTGTTGTGGGTGGTAATGGTGGCAAAGACAAACGCTATGCCGGCGTGGCAGATGGGGTGGCTCAACTGATGATACTCCGTGCCAGTCCCGATGGCGATGAATACGACAAGGATGTGGCAACAGCCATCCGCTATGCTGTGAATAATGGCGCCAAGATAATCAATATCAGTCTTGGCAAGTTCCAATCACCTACACCCCAGATGGTCAACGATGCCATTGCCTATGCAGCCAAGCACGATGTGCTGGTGGTTAATGCTTCGGGTAATAATGGTCTTGACATAGATTCTGTGGCCTATTATCCCACAGGCAAGGATGCTCAGGGAAAGGCTTATCCCAACTTTATCCGTGTAGGAGCCTCTAACGAGAATGGAATCACCTGCAAGTTTTCCAACTATGGAGCGACAAACGTTGATGTGCTCGCTCCTGGTGAAGACATTGCCTCTGCCTTTCCCGGTGACAAATATGAACTTTCTCAAGGTACCAGTGTCGCTGCACCAGTTGTGAGTGGTGTTGCAGCCCTGCTCCGCGCCTATTTCCCCAAGCTAACGGCTGCCGAAATCAAGATGTTGCTTATGCGTACCGTCCGCAAGAATGGTGAGAAAGGCAAGTGCGTCAGTGGAGGTTGTATTGATATGTTGAACGCTGTGAAAGAAATCGTAAAATGAAGAACGGAAGATTTTTGTTGTTGGTAGCAGCCGTAGTGGCTCTGCCTGTCTGCGCCTGGCAAGGCGATGGCATTCATTGGCAACAGGCTGAGCACGCTTCTGAAAAGAATGTTTCGCCACGCTATTACGCTTCGGCGGTTAATCCTTCATGGATTGGGCAGACCTCGCTCATTTCTTTTGACCGCACTCAAAACGGCAAAAAAGAGATGTTCTTATTAGACCCAAAGGAGGGCACCTCCCAACCTCTCATCAAGGACATACCTTCGTTTATCCGTCAATATTCTACTCTTACCGGTGATACATCACTCACGGAGAAGCAGTTGAAACTTTATGGCATTGATTTCCGGCAAGGCGATACCTCACGCTTCTTTTGGCGCTCGCACGGCAAGCGGATGGTCTACGACCGCCGGTCGGGCATTCTCACCATGGATACCACAACTGAAGAGCCGAAGTCTCGTCATTTCTTTCCGGGCTATGGTCGTTCTTCCTCCACCACCGACTCACTCTATACGATGCTCGGAGACCGCTATAACCTCTATGTGCGCAACAACAAAACCGGCAAACTCAAGAAACTTACCAACGACGGCAAGGACTATGATTCCTATTGCTACCGTTCTAAAAAGGATGAAATCAAGGAAGGCAATGCCGCCGGTTTTTGGCTCGGTCATATTTATCTCGACTTTATTACAGATGACAGTGAGGTGGGTGAACTCTATATCATCAACTCTCTGGCTCAGCCCCGTCCGAAGCTCATCACCAAGAAGATGCCTCTGCCCAACGAGAAGGGCATACGCCGCTTCAAACTTTGGTGGTATGATGCCGACAAGGATGAGGGACGATTCCTTAACATAGACCGCTTTAAAGACCAAAACGTGGCGCTCGACTATAACCGCACTGAGCAGGCTTTATGGTTTACCTGCCGCAGTCGTTCGGTCGACACCATACAATTGTGCCGCATTGATGTGCCAACAGGCAAGGTTAAGGTGGTAATTCAGGAGATATGCAAGCCTCATCTGAGTGTTAACCTGTTCAATTATCGTTTCATTGACAATGGTAAACATATTGTCTGGTGGTCGGAGCGCACAGGTAAGGGTAACTATTATCTATATGACACTAATGGGAAACTTCTCAACCGTATCACACGGGGCAATAGTCTTGTGGCGGGGAATATAGAGTATGTAGACACTGTCAACCGCACCCTTACTTTTGCAGGCTATGGGGCTGAACGAGGCGTTAATCCCTACTATCGCTTCTATTATAGGGCAAAACTCGATGGAAAACATCAGCAATTGCTTTCCCATGGTGACGGCTATCACGAGATGCAGTTCTCTGCAGACCGCCACTATGCCATTGACCGCTATTCCCGTATGGATATGCCACCTGTATACAACTTGGTCGACTTAAAATCGCCCCAACGATACTTCGAGATTGTCCGCAATACCACCGACACACTTTTGGCGGCTGGTTGGCACGCACCGAAACTCATTACAGTCAAGGCCGCTGACGGAAAGACCGATCTCTATGGACTGATGTATACTCCTTCCAACTTGGATCCAGTGAAGAAATACCCCATCATCTCCAATGTCTATCCAGGTCCGCAGGATGACCAAATTCCTCTTCAGTTTACCATTGACGACTCGGGCAACCAATCGCTTGCCGAGTTGGGCTTTATTGTCATTAATGTTGCGCCCCGGGGCAGTTCTCCTTATCGTGGAAGAGATTTCCTTGCCTTCGGTTACGGGAACCTGCGGGACTATCCTTTGGCAGACAATCGCAAAGTCATTTTGGAACTTGCCCAACGTTATTCCTATATAGATACCACTCGGGTGGGCATCTATGGCCATTCGGGCGGTGGTTTCGAGACGGTGGCGTCGATGCTCACTTATCCCGATTTTTATAAGGTGGGAGTTGCTGCTTCGGGCAACCACGACAACAACATCTATATTCAGTGGTGGGGTGAAACATGGAACGGTCTGAAGCACATCCCGACCAATATGGAGTTGGCTGCCAACTTGAAAGGTAAGCTCTTGCTCATCTCTGGCGATGTGGACGACAACGTACCTTTTGCCAACACCTTGCGCATGGCAGATGCACTTATTAAGAACAACAAACGTTTTGACATGATGGTGCTCCCGGGGAAAGACCATGGCGTGGACGGACCTTACTATCAAAATCTCATACGCTATTATTTCCTCGAGAATCTTGTCAATCCCTCTAAACGAGATATAGACATAGTAAATCACAAGTAAGAAAACAAGTGGAATGAAAAGAAGATTTTTATTGGTTTTCCTTGGAATCCTGCTACTTATGCTGGAACCTTGCCAGTTACAGGCACAAACCAAGACAGATGCCCAGTCCATCACTGTTACAGGTGTCGTCACCGACGATTCTGGCGAGCCTCTCATTGGGGCTACGATCAAGGTGAAGGGCAGCACCCACGGCGCATCGACAGACATTAACGGAAAGTATTCCATCACCGTGAGGCGTGGTGCTTTGCTCACCTTCTCCTACATTGGACAAGACACCAAAGAACTTCGGGTGAAGTCGTCACAAATGAACGTGCAACTCACCAGTTCAGAAGTGGCACTCGACCAAGTTGTTGTCACGGGCTATACCCAGACAGACATTCGTAAGAGTACCGGTTCGGTGAGCATTGTCACCGCCAAGGAACTGAATGACTCACCGCTCAAGAATGTTGATATGCTTCTTCAGGGTAAGATGGCTGGCGTGAGCGTTACTGCTACGTCAGGCCGTCCAGGCGAGTCAGCACAGGTACGTGTGCGCGGTATCAGCTCTATCACCGGCAACAATGAGCCTTTGTGGGTTGTAGATGGCGTTCCCATCCAGAAATCCATGCCGAACATAGGTAGTTCCATTATTCGTTCGGGCGACTTCAGTACTATCTATGCCAATGGCATTGCAGGTATAAGTCCTCAGAACATAGAGAGCGTGACCGTGCTCAAGGATGCATCTGCAGCCGCCATATATGGTTCTCAGGCGCAGGCTGGAGTTATCGTTATCACCACCAAGAAAGGAAAGGCTGGACGTACGCACGTGAGCTACGATGGTACGGTGAGCGTCACCACATCGCCTACACGCGATGCATCATTGATGAACTCTCGTGAAAAGCTGGCTTACGAGCAGAGCATTTGGGACGAGTTCTCGGCAGAGGGTTACGCTAACGGCTCTTATTATCCTGTCATTGGTATTGTCGGACAGATACGTTCGGGCTACGGTCGCTTTGCTGGTTGGACCAAGCAACAACAGGATGACTATATCAACGAGTTGGGCGGCTCAACTACCGACTGGTTCAAGACACTGTTCCGTAACAGTGTTTCCACTTCCCACAACGTTTCCGTGTCGGGCGGTTCAGACAAGAACACATTCTATGTTTCAGCTGGCATGAACCAGAACAATGGTATTGTGAAGCGCACCAACTCCAACAGTTATAACTTCTCGGCCAAGGTGAACGGCACGCCGTTAAGCAACTTGCAATACAGCACGAGCGTGGATTTTTCCTACCTGACAAGTTTGTCGCCCAGTCAGAGTTTCGACATCTTTCATTATGCTTACTTTGCTAACCCCTACGAGAAACTCTACAATGCTGACGGATCCTATGCTGCCGATGAAACCATCTACTCTTTGGCATCAGTTAACGGTGATACAGGCCAACGACTTCCTCTCAATGGGGTCAACGTGATGCGAGAGATTAACGAGACGACCATGAATACCAATAGTACATCGACACAAATTCGTGGTGACATCTCTTGGACTGCATTCAAAGGTTTTAAACTCTATGGCTTGGCAGCCTTCACATTCAGTAATGACAATAGCGACTGTGAGATAGGAAAGAATACTTATTCTGCGTGGGAGGACAGACCCTTTGAGGGTATGGCGGCAACCACGTCGAACCGTATATATGGTTCGCTCACACAGACAACTAACCGCAACTTGAGTTGGTTGGCTCGTATGCAAGCCAATTATACCACACTCATAGCCCGTGACCACCGCATCAGTGCTGTAGCAGGAACCGAGGTGCGCCACAACGAAACAAAAACGATCTACCACAAGTTCTATGGCTACGATCCCGTGACTGGACAGCATGTGTCACCTGTATACATAGGAACCAAGGCAGACGGATCGCTGACGGCAAGTGAGTTACTCGTTTATCGTAACGACGTGGACTACTTGTCAGGTCAGCAACGCAGCAAAACCGCTTTTGCCTCTTTCTATGGTGCACTTGACTATTCTTACCAAGGCAAGTATATAGCCAATGCCACTATCCGTTCTGATGGCTCCAACAACTTTGGTAGTAAGCAGCAGTTTAACTATACTTGGTCGGCAGGATTGGCATGGAACATCGACGAGGAAAATTTTATGCAGAGTCTTAAACCGATCATCAGTCGTGCCACTGTGCGCTTGTCCACAGGTTTGACTGGAGGTGTGAACAAGAGTGTCTATCCGCAAATTATCATGAACTATATGGGCTACCGTTCCACTGCTGATGATACCTATCGCATGGGAAGCATCAGAAATGCGCCTAACCCAAACTTGCGTTGGGAACACACTCGTGACTATAATGCCTCAATCGACTTGGGGCTGCTCAATAACCGTTTGAATCTGCTCTTCTCCGCCTATCGTCGGAGAGGCTATGACTTGGTGACCCAAGTGAGCGTGGTTTCCACCACAGGTTTTTCCACTCAGAGTTATAATACTTCGGAGCAAATAAACCAGGGATGGGAGTTGACCATCAATGCGACCCCTGTGAAGTTCAAGGATTTTTCTTGGAATGTGATGGGTAATGTGGCATACAACCAGAATAAACTCACAAAATATGATGCCCCCAACAATTATACTTTTTCCTCTACACGTCTTGACTATCCGTTGTCATCCATTTTTATGGGTAAGTATACCGGGGTTGATGCGTCCACAGGTTTACTGAACTTTGCCCTCCGTCCCGGCACCACTATCTCAAGTTCTGCCGACAAGCGTAATTACTACAACTATGTTTACTACATCGGAACAGAAAACGCTCCATGGACCGGTGGCTTCTCCACCAACGTCAGCTACAAGAACTTTACGTTGAGCATGAACACCTCGTTCTCTTTGGGAGCGAAGAAAAAGTATACGGTTGATAATACGTTTGCTTATTATAGTTCCTTGGCTGCAGGCAGTATATCTTCCAACATTGTACAGAATCAGGTCAACGATGTTTATACAGCTCACGTAAACAAGCCGAAACAAGCCGCCCACAGGTGGACTAATGCCAACCCTATAACTGATGGTTATCCACGATTAGTAGATACCTATGGAAAGGCTATAAATGTGGATTTGGATAATGTCAGCTATTTTGGTATCTGCGATGGCGCAGACTATTGCAATGCTTCTTATTGGAAGATTGGTAGTGTGTCATTGATGTACAACATGCCACAACGCGTCATCAGCAAGATCGGGCTGACCAATGTGGGCTTTTCCTTCACCGCCAATAACCTTGCCACCATCACAAATTTTAAAGGTCTAAACCCTGAGTCTCCGGGGGCTGTCTACCCCATTAGCCGCAGTTTCTCCTTGGGTGTGAATGTGGGCTTCTAATAAAACATACAGATATGAAAAAGAAAATATTATATATAGCGTTGCTTGCCATGAGCCTAAATTCGTGCAGCAAGTTTCTCGACATTAAGCCTGACGACAAGACCATTCCAGAAACACCGGAGGATTTCTCGGCTATCATCCATGATATGTGCAACGAAATTGAAGAGGGCTCTTCCAGTTCTGTCGGTGCCAGAATTGCCGTTGAGGTGGGTGGCCCTTATGCAATGGCATGTTGGTGTGATAACTTTGAAACTAATTTGACGTCCTATCCTCTGGGCAATATGTTGCCAACTTATGTCGGATCCAATTGCTCCAACGGAAACTTTTACCAACGGTGCTACTCCACCATTGCCCGTTGCAACATAGTCATCGGCAACATGAAGAACGATTTGGATACTCGGGAGGCCAAGGATATCTTAGGCACATCGTATGCCCTGCGAGGCATTTGCTATTATCAGTTGCTCCGTTTATGCTGCCCGCCGGTAGGTTCTACAGACGCTCAATTAGGTGTGCCTCTTGTCACTGAATTTGATATGGAGGCAAAACCGCTTCGAAGTACCATAGACCAAACCATTGCCCAAGCAGAGAGCGACATGAAGAAAGCCATAGACTATGATGTGCAGAATGAACTATACTTCTTCAACAGCGATGTAATGAAGGGCTATCTCGCCCGTCTCTACTTTTGGAGCCAACGATACGGGGAGGCAAAGGAAATGGCGCTTGATGTGCTGAAACGCCATCCCTTGCTTGAGGGTGAGGATTATGAGACCATGATGAAAGCCTATGACGGAATGGCAGGTAACATGCTCTTCCGTGTGTGCAAGCTCGACAAGAGCTATTCCACCACAAATTCTTATCTTGCCGCCCGTCCCATCAGTGTCCGTTTCCTTAAACTCTTTCAAGAGGGAGATCGCGACATTCGGTATAAACTATTTGTCGGCAGCAAGCGCAAGAACAAGAAAATATTCTTCTCGGGTTTGCGTTCGGCAGAATTGGAATTGATTGCCATGGAGAGTGCCTATCATCTTGGCGAGAATAAAGAAGCGCTTGATTTGCTCAATGACTTTCGCAAGCACCGTATCAAGGACTATGTTCCTTATACAATGGAGACTTTGCCTGCAGTAGATACTGATGACATCATTAAGGTGGATGCGGAAGGGAAATCTCTAACGCCACTCATTTACGCTATTCTCTGTGAACGTCGTAAGGAACTGTTTTTGGAGGGTGACCGTTTTACTGAATTAAAACGTAACGGCAGACCGGAGTTCTGGGTCATGAACAAAGGATTGAAATACACCACCTACAAATTTATGTATACCTTTGCCTTGCCGGCAGGAGACATACAATTGAATCCGGCTTTGCAGCAGAATCCAGGTTATACAGAGATAGAATACTAAAAGAAGAAAATTATGAATAGATGTTTATTGGTATTAGGCATTGTCGCTTTGACAGTCGCCCTGTTCACTTCGTGTGAGAAATATAATGAAGTGCCACCGACACAGATAACGAAGGGAAAGGAGTATAAACTTCCAGACCCTACCACACTGTCTCAGGAAGACCGGGCGGTGATCAGTGCTCAAGAACAAGAATATAACGAGAATGCAAAATAAGTATTAATTTAAAAAACAAGTAGAAAAGATGAAGAAACTTTTTCCAATTCTGCTGATGTTGGTGGCAACTGTGTTCACCGCATGTAGCAGCGACGACGACAACACCTTTAAGGTTTCGTTCGAGAGTGCCAATTACACCCTCACTAAGGGTAGTGTACAAATCAATATCACTGCGGCCAATGCTCCTGCCACGGCCACTGACATTCCCGTGACCTTTGGCGGTACTGCCGTGAAGGGTGATGACTACACTGTGTCTGCTGAGAAATACACGGTAGGTGGTAACTCTGCAGTGACAAGCATTACTGTAACTGCCAAGAACAACTTTACTGAGGCAAAGACCATCACCATGAGTTTGAGCGGTGCTGAAACAGGTGCTAACCCCACTACCACAATCAACCTCGGCGTACAGGACAAACGGCTTTACTCTTTTGCTCAGAAGGCATACGTGCTTGGCAATGAGGTAGAGGTGGAATTCGACTTGCTCAACATCAAGGATGGTTCTACCTACACCGCAGAGAACGATATCGAAGTTAGCGCCTATGCAGATCCGCTGCTCTCCACAGCCGTTGAAGGTACTAACTATTAGTTTGTAAACAAGACTGCCGTCATCAAGAAAGGCGAAAGCAAGTGTACGTTTAAACTTAAGGCTCTCAGTCTTGAAGCAGGCAAGAATGTGATTGTAGTTACTCCACAAGTGACTGAGGCCGAAGGCTTCGTTGCAGGCGCATTCCCGACGGCCACCGTGACCATGATCGGCAGTTATGCTTCCGACTTGCTCGGCACATGGGTGATGAACAAAATGGTGACAACAAAGGAGAACTTTATTTCTGCATGGGCATGTACAGAAAAGGATGCAGAGGGCTGGCCTGTCTTAAATGCTGATGATACTTTCACCTTCTCGGGTGATGGCGCAGCAGAGGGTTACAAACTCACTACCTCGCTGAAATCTGAACTGAAAAACTATTTCAACGAGACTTCTGATTTCTCTATTGACAAGGAATATACACTAAGAGTAGGCATGGGGGAAAAGAGAACAACACAATTGCTGAAACTTAACAATGTAAACCGTTACTTCTCAGCAACAAAACAGAGTGAAGATAAGGTGGCTTATGTTGCCGTAAGAAACATCACCGATGAAGCTGGTGAAACCTTACTTGATGTTTATGTAGTTGATTACAACTCCAAGTCGTTTGCATATCCTCTGTTTGAGGACTACGGTATGTATGATACGGCAAAGCCAACCGCTTGGATGGACGGAATGTTCATTAACTTCACACTGAAGAAGAAGCAATAAACGATACTTCTGACTAAGAATATTATAAGAGCTTTTATTTAAAATATTCGTCCCCTCTGCTAACAGACTGCAGAGGGGACGATTTGTTTTTTTGAAGAGAATGTTACATTCTGTATGCCACACCAAGTCGGAATTCAAACGTGTTGGCTTGTACGTTGTTGTGGTATTTATAGCGCGTGTTGCGGATGAAGTAGCTGCCCGATAGTTCGGCAGAGAGGCTTCCCTTGAGGTTGAAGCGGAATGTGGGGCTCACCACGAACAGTTCCGCATTGCTGGTGTCGCCCTGCACGTCGTAGTAGAGCGGGTCCATGTGCTCCAAATCTTTCTTCTCGTAGCCCTTCCAGGTAAAGATGCGGTAGTAGGAAGCGTTAAGCGTGAAAGTGCCTACGTGGGGGAAGTCCATGATGGTATGAGCCTTGAAGCTGAAGCCGCTGCCCATGTTGTAGTCACGGTCGATAACCTTGTAATAGTCGCTCTTGCTGCCTCCGAGGGCTATTCCGTCAATGAAGATACGTTGCTCGATGCTGCCCAAGTGACCTACGTTGTTGAAACGGTAGATGATGCCGGGACCGAATGCCATGGCTTCTGAGATGCGGTAAGGGGTGAGCGAGGTGCCGTCTTTCACTGGTTCGGAGTTATAGAAGTTGAAGTGCTGGTAGATTCCGAATTGTGCCTCCACGTCTTTTCCCGCATAGACAGGTGCTCCCCACAGTCGTCCTGTGAGTAAAGCCTTGCTGAACAAGGGCTGGTTGGCACTCATACCGATGGTTACCTCTGCGGTGAAGTAATCGTAGGGCTTGTTTTCCTGGTCGTTGAGAGGTTCACCATATTGCAGGCCGATATTTATATAGGGATTGTATTCTCCCCGGAACAGACCTCCGTCGTCTGCGAGATAGCGTGTGCCGACAGAGAAGTCGAGATGTACAGGGATACGGTCGAAGTCGTGGTAGAGATAATTCTTTTGTTTCACGTGCCATGCCTCACCTCTGACCAGTCGGTTGAAGCCCTGTATAGGGTTGACGATGAGGGCTGCTGCTTCGCGTAGGAAGCGCCCGAAGCCTTGTGTGCGGTCATTGAGGATGGTATGAGAAATGCGGTTAGTAATTTCTCCTATGCAAGTGCCGCCCATGGAGGTTGCCATGAGGTCGTTGATGGCTGGTGGCTCACGCTCTCCGAACAACTCCCACATCATGCTTCCGCAGAAAGCATAGGGAATGGACTCCCAGAAGTTCATGCCGTTGGAGCGCGCGCTGTTGAAGTAGAGGTTCCCGTGATAGGGGTGTGCAAAAAGGTTTGTGGTGAAGCAGTCGTTGTCCCACACGAAGCGGCGGAAATTGTGCTTGATGGTGTGAATGTTGATGTGGGCAAACTCCTCGTTCATCACAAAGCGGTTAAACGAGAATACGAGCAGGTTCACGCTTGTTGCCTCTGCAGCTGCTATCCACGGGCGTTTCTTGCCGGGCAAGGCAAAGCGGTCGTCGGCAGGGTTCTCCACATAGCTGTCTCCTATTCGTGGCACATTGTTTCCTCCGAATCGGTGGTATGCCACGGTGAGTCCAAGCTGGGCAATGAGTTTGTTCTCGTAGCGATGGTTGCTGCCGTAGAGGCGCGTGTCGCCATAGCCGACGGAGGCAAAGGCTCCGAGTGTGCGGTTGATGCGGTAGTCTATGTTGGCATGAGCCTGCAGTGAGTACATGCGTTCCGGTTTGTCGGTGGAATTCTCCTTGAAAGTTTCTATGTGGGAGAATCCCAAGTCGGCACTCAGTGTCCAGCGTGGGGAGAGATGGAAGTATTGGCCGAGGCGATAGTACAGCGCTCCCGAGAATTTCTCGTCAAGCCCTATGTAGTGTGTGCCGAAACCTAAAATGCTGTAGGTTGACTTGTTGCGGAAGCGTAGGGCTATGTTCGCCTTCGACGTGTTGCCTCCGAAGAGCATCAAGTCAATTTGGGTGCTGGGGTTTACGTTGACCAATCCTATTTTCCGTCCGGTCGTGTCCCGGGTGTAGTTGATGAGTCCTATCTGTACACCTTTAGGGTGGCCGACGGCAGCGTTGAGCAGTCCGAGCTGCACACCGGTAAGCGTGTCGGCATAGTTATAGGCACCCAGTTGCACGCCTTTCATGCGTGCGCTGCTCACGTTGGCGAGCGCCGAGAATTGCATACCGCTTTCCACGCCCATGGCTATGTTGGTCACGGCAGCCAACTGCAAACCTCTCATCTGTCGGGTACTCACATTGCTGAAAGGTGACATTTGCCACCCTTTCAGCTCACGGGCAATGCTTGATACGCCTGCTATCTGAACGCCTCTCATGGTGCCGCCCACGCTGTTGAGAAGAGGTGACAGCTGTAGTCCTTTCACAGAACCTCCCGTTAAAGCTCCCAGTCCGCCTATGTTTACACCCCGAGTTTCGCCCCGGGTGGATGCTGTGAGCAGTCCCAGTTGGAACCCGGACAGTGTGTCGGTGGAACTGAAGATGCCTATGTTGAAGTTCTTCAACTTGGAAGAGTCTGCGGCTGTATGTCCGACGCCTAATGCCACATTGGCATAGCGTGCCATACGGGCCTTGTTCTGTGCTGATGCAGAACATGTGAGGGAAGCCGCAAGCATAGTAGCGGCAAAAAGACGGAAGGAGGTGTTCATGAGCTATATCTTTTGATGGTTGGCGACTGGCTTTTAGGCATAAGTCCTGCCGTTATGTTTGCGGAGAACTACCCCAATCGTGTGCGTGTCTGTTCGAGGATGTCGAGGAGCTCTGCGGTCGTATTGGCGCGGAGCATGGCGATGCGTGTCTGCCGGAAGTCGGGTATGCCTTTGAAAATAGGACTGGCTGCAAGATGACGACGCGTGTGGAGTATGCCACGGTACTCGTCGATGCGTTCCACGTTGATGCGCAATTGTTCTTCGAGTACATCGAGTTTCCAGTTGAAGTCCATCTTGGGGTCTGGCTCGTGTCCGTCGAGATAGTCGCGTATTTCCTTGAATATCCAAGGTCTGCCGAATGTGGCGCGTCCCACCATTACAGCATCCACTCCGTAGCGGTCGAAGGCCTGTTTGGCTTCTTCCGGCGATGTGATGTCGCCGTTGCCGATGATGGGTATATGTATGCGAGGGTTGTTCTTCACCTCGCCAATGGGCGTCCAGTCGGCTTCTCCGGTGTACATCTGTGAGCGGGTGCGTCCGTGGATGGTGAGTGCCTCAATGCCGCAATCTTGCAGTTGTTCTGCCAGGTCGGTGATGATGAGGCTGTTCATGTCCCATCCTAGCCTGGTCTTGACAGTGACAGGGGTGTCCACCGCCTTGACCACCTCACGTGTGATGTCGAGCATCAGTGGAATGTTTTTGAGCATGCCGGCACCGGCCCCTTTGCCTGCCACCTTCTTGACGGGGCAGCCGAAGTTGAGGTCGATCACGTCGGGATGTGCCTGCTCTACAATCTTGGCGGCTTCCACCATTGACTCCACGTCGCGTCCGTAGATTTGTATGCCTACGGGACGTTCCTCGTCGCTGATGGTGAGCTTGTTCACTGTGCTTTTGATGGAGCGCACCAATGCCTCGGCACTGACAAATTCGGTGTAGACCATTGAGGCTCCGAACCGCTTGCAGAGCATGCGGAACCCGATGTCGGTCACGTCTTCCATGGGCGCCAGAACTACTGGGCGTTCACCCAAGTCAATGTTTCTTATCTTCATTTCTGTTTACTGCTTGTTGTATAAAGGGGGGATGGCACAATATGGGTGCTTTTATAGGTAGAACACGGCTTCATTTCCCATGTTGAACAGCAAGTCGAGGATACTCAGGTTGGGCTGGAAGCCCGTACGATCACTATAGACTTGATAATAGGACTTAGGATGGAAGTCGGGGTCGGGCAGAGGTTTCTTGGGTCGGATGACTTCGCGGAAGTCAATAGCTTCTGTCTCGTGCTCATAGTGTTCTGTGAGTGAAACGTTCGGTTCTATGTCGAGCAGTTCACACATGGTCCGTGTGATGTCGAGGTTGAAGTCTATCAGATAGTCCCACCTCTTCTCGAAGAACGGACGGATATCGTCGGCATAGTATTCGAAAAAGGGGGATTCTCCGTAAGCACTTACCAGTGCATTCCAGTGGAGATGGCGCCAGTTGCCGTGGTCAGAGAGGCGTATGTCCCGAATGAATGCTTGTCCGTCGGCATGCTCCACGGGTACGGTAAGCGCCTGTGTGCCGTTGGCCGTGGCAATAAGACAACGGTTGCGGTAGGTCTGCTTCACGAAATGTTCTGCAGTCTCTATCGCTACCTCCTCATGGCGGTAAAGTTTCTGATACCATTGCACGGGACCGAAATAAGTGGTAGAGAGTAAAGCTTTGCTCATTTTATCAACTTAAAGGCGCGGTCTTTCCTGAAACCGCCAAAGGGTTGAGCCGTGCTTTCCTTGTTGTAGAGCACAAGGAAAGCACGGCCAATAATCATTCTTTCGGCCACCAGCCATCTTTCTTGGTTGTGGCGGGTAGCTATGAGATAATATTTATCGCCCAGAAGTGGGCAGTCTATCTTGCGTCGGGGAATGGCGTATTCGGAACTGGTAAGGCGTATGGTGTCGCCCGGCACTGCTATGACGTGCCCCAGGCATACCCGACGCATCAGGTGGTTCAGCACACTGTCGGCTGGCGGGTTGAATGCCACTATGTCGCCTCGCTTAATGTCGTGTGGCAGAAGCCTGGCATGGCGGAACATGCGTCCGTCGCCCGAACGAAGTCCATAACTCCACCTGTTCACCATCACCCTGTCGCCTTGTTGCAGCCGGCTGTCGATGCCTGCCACGGGAACAGAATAGATGGTGAAGGCCAATGTCCTGAAGAGCAACACCGACAGGGCTGCCGTCAGGAGTGCTGTTATGAACTTCACTCCATTCTTCACTCGTTTACTTGATGTTGTCTACCCAACTGAACAGACGACTCCAGCGCACGGCTCCGAAGCCCTTGTGGTCTGGGTCACTTGACCACCAGATGAAAAGCGGCTTGCCTACTATGTGGTCTTCAGGCACAAAGCCCCAGTAGCGGGAGTCTGCGGAGTTGTGGCGGTTGTCGCCCATCATCCAATAGTAGTCCATCTTGAACGTGTAGCGGTTGGATGGTTTGCCGTTGATGTATATCTTGCCGCCTTTCACCTGCAGGTCGTTGCCCTCGTAAACCTTGATGCAACGCTCATAGACGGGCAGGTTCTTCAGTGTGAGGTTTATGCTCTTGCCTTTGGCTGGAATCCACACCGGTCCATAGTTGTCGCGTGTCCATCCTGTTATGGCGTTGAGCGGATAGGTTTCGCCCACAGGCGCATCTGTGTTGATGCGGATGCTCTCCACAATGTCTTTGCGTTTGGCAAGTGCTTGTGCCATGGCCTTGGTGAGTGGCATGTAGCCTGGTGTGGTAGGTGTGGCAGTGTTGCCGAGCATCTGCAGGTTTTCGCCCGAAATGTGGAGCTCGTCGATGAGGTCCTCTGGTATCGGACGGCGCAACTTGATGTAGTAAGTGTATTGCACGTTGTCGGGCTCCTTGTTGGCCTTGCCGTCAAGATAGACTATGCGGTTCTTGATTTGCAGGGTCTGTCCGGGAAGGCCCACACACCGTTTCACATAGTTCTCCCGACGGTCTGTTGGGCGGCTGATGATGTCGCCATATTCACTGTTGTTGTCGAGAATGTACTTCCGGCCTGTGGCATAAGCCTGTTCGAAGTAGGCACGCTGTTGTGTCACGGGGAGCTTGGACAGGTCGGTGGTTGGCGGATTGAGCTGCTCGCCGAAAGAATAAGCCATCTGGTAGTAGTCGGCTGCCTGGTAGCGGTCAGCACTGCACAGCGTGTCGCCGGCAGGGTAGTTGAACACTACAATGTCGTTGAGTTGCACATGGCCGAAACCTTTCACTCGTCGATAGTCCCAGTGGGGCCACTCCAGATACGACTTGCAATTCACCACGGGCAGCGTGTGCTGGGTGAGCGGCATGGTGAGCGGCGTCTCGGGGATGCGTGGACCATAGCTTATTTTGCTCACGAAGAGATAGTCGCCGGTGAGCAGGGAGCGCTCAAGTGAACTGGAAGGTATCACGTAGTTCTGGAAGAAGAACAGGTTGATGAAGTAAACCGCCACCAGGGCGAACACCAGCGCATCGACCCAACTCATCAAAAACTTGACGGGGCGCTCGGCATACATCCACCACTTCCATTTGATTTTCTTCGAGATGTAAGCGTCGTAGATAAAGGGCACCACTACCAGTCCGAGCCAGCTTTGCACCCAAACGAGGAAGGCGAGATAGAGCACTGTCACCACGGCGAACTTGGCCCACTGCACCTTCATATTCATTCTTTCCTTTTCCTTGTCAATCATCGTGCTAAGGGGTTAGAACTTAAACATGTCGCTGATGGTCAGCAGTCCGCTGTGCTGCTGTGTGTATTCGGCTGCGAGCACGGCTCCCATGGCGAAGCCCTGACGGGAGTGGGCATCGTGGGTGATGGTAATCTTGTCGGCCTCGCTGTTGTAGGTGATGGTGTGGATGCCAGGCACCTCGTCGCGGCGGATGCTCTCGATGGGCAGTTCGTCGGCGGCCACCTCGTTGGTGCCGGTCACGGTGCCGTCGGCATGGCGCTGCACACCCTTGACCCACTTGTCCTTGCGGTCCACATCGTTCAGTATTTCCTCGGCGAGTGTGATGGCGGTGCCGCTTGGTGCGTCGAGCTTGTGGATGTGGTGGGTTTCCTCCATCTTCACGTCATATTGCGGGAACTGGTTCATGATTTTGGCGAGATAGCGGTTCACGGCAGAGAAGATGGCCACGCCTACTGAGAAGTTGCTTGCCCAGAAGAGCGTCTGTCCACCCTCTGTGCACATGCGCTTCACGTCGTCGCCGTGCTCCTTCATCCATCCTGTGGAGCCCGACACCACCTTCACGTTGTGCTTGAAGGCACGCAGGTAGTTGCCGTAAGCGGCAGTGGGGTTGGTGAACTCGATAGCCACGTCGGCAGAGGCGAACTGTGGACTGTCGAAGTCTTGCTGGTTATCAATGTCTATCACGCATACAATCTCGTGGCCGCGGTCCTTGGCAATCTGCTCAATCATCTTGCCCATCTTGCCGTAGCCTATCAAAGCTATTTTCATAATTGCTGTTTATTATTAATTATAATGACTGCAAATATACGCCAAAATCGCAAGAAGAACAAAATTATCCCCCGTTTTTTACTTTTCATGGCCTAAATAGAGGCTTTTAATAAAGAAAAGGGGAAAACATTTGGCCAAGAAAAGTTTTTGGCGTAATTTTGCACGCAGTTACTCATATAATAGCTATTTATGAAATATCTTGGACTCGCGGCAACGCTTCTTTGTGGCCTCACGATGACGTCATGCTTCAAGGAAGAACCGCTCAATGCAGAATGTGATATTACAGAAGCATACATACATTCGGATAACCCAACTGAGATGTTCTTCAACGTTACTGACACGCTTGTCAGAGTGTATTCCACGGAAGACAATGTGAAGTTTGATGTGAGGCGAAGTGCAGACCTTACCCAGTTGGCTCCCTATTTCCGCATCACTGATGGCGCTACCATTGAACCAGAGAATGGTTCTGTGCACGACTTTTCCGAGGGGAAGACCGTGACCTATATCGTGACCTCGCAGGATAAGGCGTGGAAACGGCAGTATGTGGTGTCGGTCAAGCCCCGAGTTGTGACTGTCCCAGATGTTATCAAATATAGTTTTGAGAATTATCATCTGAACACCAATAGGCCAGTAGGAAAGTATTATGTTTGGAGTGATCTTGATGAGAACGGCAGGGAACTGGGCAATTGGGCCACAGGCAATGGAGGCTTCAACCTTTCAGGTGTTCCTTTTGTAAAGCCCAATAAATATCCTACTGCTCCCGATGAAAATGGAGTGGAAGGTGCTTGCGTAAAACTGACGACAAGCAAGACTGGTAGCATTGCTGCCGGTATCGGAAAACCTATTGCAGCCGGAAACCTGTTTCTTGGGAGTTTCGTAACGGACGATGCTCTTCAGCATCCTATGGAGGCTACCCATTTCGGTCTTCCTACTAATGTGAAGCCAACCAAGTTAAACGGATATTATAAATACCAGCGTGGTGCAAAGTTCATCGACAAGAATGAAAAACCTTTGGAAGGTCGTCAAGACTATGGCACAATCTATGCAGTGCTGTATGATAACCATGACGAGAACGGCAACAGCATCGTGCTTGATGGAAACAATGTGCAGACCCATGGCAACATCGTTGCTCTTGCCAAATTGCCCGACATTGACAACACCCCCGAGTGGACACACTTCAGCATTGACTTTGTCTACAGCAAGGATGTTGACCTTGAGAAGCTGGCTAACTTTGGCTATAGCCTTGCCATCGTATGCTCTTCAAGTGTAGATGGAGCCATTTTCGAGGGTGCTGTAGGCAGTACCCTGTGGGTAGATGAACTGAGTGTTGATTGTGCTAAAGCTGAATAAGAAGAATGAAAAAAACATTATTATCCATCGTTTTGCTTGTAGCCTGTTCAGCACAAGCCTGGAGCGACAGCTTTCTTGACCACCTGCAGTATTATGCCCGTGCGGGCTATAGTTTGGGCGGTACGGCTCCTATTGGCATGCCTGCCACCATACGTAGCCTGGAGAAGTATTATCTCAAAGGCAATGTCACTATCGGTCTTGATGCTTATTGGGCACTGCCTAAGCATTGGGGATTGATGGGCGGACTGCACTTCGAGAACAAAGGCATGAAGATTGATGCCCGTGTGAAGAACTATCACATGGAAATCCGCAAGGGCAGCGAAAGCCTTGCCGGTGTGTTCACGGGCTATGTGCAGACCGATGTGCAGCAATGGATGGTGACCCTGCCGCTGCAAGCCACCTACGACCTCTCAAGCAAGGTGCGTCTCAAGCTTGGCCCCTATTTCTCTTATTTAGCCTCCAAGAGCTTCAGTGGCGCTGCCTACAACGGATATCTGCGCCAGGACGACCCTACAGGTCCTAAGGTGGAACTCGGCTCGGAAGAAGGAGAACGCGGTACCTACGATTTTTCCGACGATATGCGCAAGTGGCAGTTTGGCGTGGATGCCGGCTGCGACTGGTATTTCTCTCTTCGTTGGGGCGCATTTGCCGGACTGACATGGGGTGTTTCCGAGGTGTTCAAGAAAGACTTCCACACCATTGAGCAGTCGCTATATCCCATTTATGGAACTATCGGATTAATATATCAATTCAAATAACAGAACAACTTTAAGAAACCCGTTGGCGGAATTAATTTAAGTTGATAAATATGAGTAAAAGGTTGTATATA
>CAJKDU010000045.1 GCA_905198745.1 uncultured Prevotella sp.
TCACTTTATTTGATGAATTTTAATAACCATGCGATTTTATCGCATCAGTACTAAACTTAAAAAAAGAAAGGATTAAAATTATGAGCAACATGCAAAAAGGTGAAGTAAACTACAAGGTAAAGGCAGTGAAAGTGTCAGGCGACATGACAGGCAAAAAGAAGTATATCGCCGTAGCAGTAAGCAAGAAGACTGTAGATTTTGATGACTTCGTCACCCACATCGCAGCCCACCACTCTCCCTTCAGCCACGGCACCATTCACGGAGTGCTCACCGACATGCTCGACTGCCTCCAGGAGATCATCCTCAACGGCGAGAGTGTACGTCTCGGCGACCTGGGCATCGTCAGCCTGGGCATCGACGGCAAGAGCGCCGAAAGCCTCGAGGCCTGGAACCAGAAACAGAACGTGACGGGCATACACCTCCTGGTGCGCAACACCAAGGCCTGGAGCAACACCGAGCTCCGCAAGCGCTGCCGCCTGGTAGAGGCCGGCACCTATGTGGCAGGCGAAGGAACAGGCACTAAGGACGACAACCAGAAAACTCCATCAGAAGATGAGTAACTTCGACAACAAGCGCGACACCTGGCGCTTCATCATCCAAACCCTGCTCGCCATACTGACAGCCATCGGCACCACCCTCGGTGTCACATCATGTATGGCATAGCCTGCAACACACACAAGAACATGAAAGTCCCCGACATGCTCTCCCTCATGAGGAGTGAATGTCGGGGATTGTCGTGCCCTTGAAGGTGAAGGATGAATGTGCCGGAACAGCGGCCATTCTTTCATCCACCCGCACCTTAGCCTGCCACGGTGAAGATGCGAATCTCAGGGTCTGCCTGGAAATAAGGAGACAAGCCCTTGGCAACGTCGTTCTGGAACATGTCCGACTGCAAATAGGCTGCAGCATGCTCCTTGCTGTCAAAACCGTGAAGCACCTGTACATCCTCGTCACGCACCAGCAACGCCTTGGTCAGCGCCCCCTCAATCGTATTGAGGAATGGCTCACGGTAATCGAAATACACCTTGGCCGCACTTGGGCGGTCGCTCTCTTTAATCTTCATGGTAATCTGAAGATAAGCATTTACTTTTTCCATGTTCTTCTTCTTTTTAGTGAATATGTGTGTGTCGCTTTGACGATTGCAAAATTATGACTTGTGGCGACAAGAATAGCACCCACAGCACTCCACTCCAGATCATCAACGACCGCATCGTGCTCGAAGCCAAGCGACAGTTGCAGCACACATCGCTTAACATCAAGGAGATAAGCTATAATCTGGGATTTGAGGATCCCTCCTACTTCGTGAAGTTCTTCAAGCGTTTGGCAGGTAGCATGCCGAGCGAGTTCAGAAAGAGAAAATAGACGGAAAGACACGACACCGGAAACAAACATAAACAACAAATACAATGAAACAAAGAATTGCAATCCCTACAGCCAACGGAAATCTTTTCCCACATTTCGGCAAGGCTCCACAAGTAACCATTTTCGATGTGGCGGACAAGAACGTGGCCAACAAAGAAATCCTGACCGCACCCGAACATGCCCATGGGGCAATGCCCCGCTTCCTGCAGAGCTTGGGCGTGACCGATGTTATCTGTGGAGGCTTGGGTGCAGGAGCCGTCAATATGCTTCAGGAGATGAACATCGACATCCATGGCGGAGCACCAGCCTTGGCAGTGGAAGAAGTGGTGGAAAAATACTTGGACGGCACCTTGGAATATGGTGACAGCACCTGCCATCACGACGCTTGCCATGGCGAGCACAAGCATGAATAACAGCTCGGAGCAACAAGACATGCATGAATAATCAGGCTGTCCGGTGAAAGCATGGTTGGTCTCAACCATAGTTTTCACCGGACAGTTGTCTTATAACAGAAGTTTCGCCCTGTAGAGTCTATCAATCCCGTTGGGTTTCTTCCCGCATTTGGCATGACACCCCAGACGGTGTGGCAAATGTCTTTCATCGCTCCCTCGGTTGTATCATCGGAGCATTCCCATGGTCCTGTCACAAGACTCCCCATCGTAATACTTGTCAAGAACCTTACGAAACAACTCTTCCCCCGTGACTTCTCCAAACAAAGTCATCGACGACCTAAGTTTCAAAGCGTCTATGTCGCCAAAGATTTGCCTTGCCGACCGTCCTTCCAACAGGAGCAAAGCATTGGTTATCTCGCGCAATCTCTCACCGAGTACAGGGTGTTGCCAATAAGCCAAAGCCTCATCAGCTCCCGATATGCCATAAAAATCGGCATTACTGCTATGTCCCAGTCCCTTCAGTTGCGGAAATACGAACCACATCCAATGTCCCCTTTTTCGCCCTAAGCGAATCTCCTTGAGAGCCATCTCATATTGTGAACAGAAATTCTGAACTGTGAGGAATCGCGACAACTCGTACGTATCCATATTAACTTATAATTATAGCCCGATAATTATCCCTGTGGAAGAAACCGTGTTGAGCATGTTGGCAGAATCGGATGCCGCCTACCTGTATTACCCCAAAAGATACCACACAGGAACTTCACTGTCGAGCGTTGCATAAAAACGTTGGCGTTTGCTGGCGCAAAATACATGCCCATGGTACTTCCGCCAAAAACAAATTAAGTGGAAAATCCTCTGCTACAAGGTATTTTCCACTTAATCTTATTGAGAGTCAATTACTTTCTATTTATTCCTCTACAGCAGCCTGGGCCGCAGCGAGTCTGGCAATGGGCACTCTGAAAGGTGAGCAGCTCACGTAGTTAAGACCCACTTTGTCGCAGAACTTCACAGATGAAGGTTCCCCACCATGCTCACCGCAGATGCCACAAGGCAAGTTTGGACGTGTGGAACGACCCTTCTCCACGGCCATCTTGATGAGTTGACCAACGCCATTCTGGTCGAGCACCTGGAACGGGTCAACACTGAGAATCTTCTTCTCCAGATAGACAGGCAAGAAGCTGGCAATGTCGTCACGGCTATAACCGAAAGTCATCTGGGTGAGGTCGTTGGTACCAAAGCTGAAGTATTCAGCCTCCTTGGCGATATAGTCAGCCGTGAGAGCGGCACGAGGAATCTCAATCATCGTACCCACCTTGAACGGTATTTCCACACCTTCCTTCTCAAAGAGAGCCTTGGCTGTTTCGGTGATGACCTTCTTCTGAACATCAAATTCGTTGACTATACCGATGAGCGGCACCATGATTTCGGGATGTGGGTCGTAGCCTTCCTTCTTGAGCTGTATGGCTGCACCGAGGATGGCCTTGGTCTGCATGGCGGTAATCTCGGGATAAGTGTTACCCAGTCGGCAACCACGATGACCGAGCATAGGATTGTGCTCACTCAGCGAGTTCACCCGGTTCTGAATTTCCTTCACGCTTACGCCCATTTCCTTAGCCATAATCTCCTGACCTTCAAGATCGTGTGGCACGAACTCGTGGAGAGGAGGATCGAGCAGGCGGATATTTACTGGATAACCGTCCATAGTCTTGAGGATGCCGTAGAAGTCCTGACGCTGATAAGGCAGCAACTTCTCGAGAGCCTTCTCGCGACCTTCCTTGTCGGTGGCAAGAATCATCTCACGCATGGCCTTGATTTTCTCGTTCTCGAAGAACATGTGCTCTGTACGGCACAAGCCAATGCCGACGGCACCGAAGTTGCGTGCCACCTGTGCATCGTGTGGCGTATCGGCATTGGTGCGTACCACGAGACGAGTATATTTGTCGCAGAGATTCATCAACTTGGCGAAGTCGCCCGTAACCTCTGCAGGCTTTGTCTTGATTTCTCCGAGATACACCTCACCGGTACTGCCGTTGAGCGAGATGTAGTCGCCCTCCTTGAGCGTCACACCATCGATCTCGAGTGTGCGTGCCTTGTAGTCCACATTGATGGCACCGGCACCCGACACGCAGCATTTTCCCATACCGCGGGCCACAACAGCTGCGTGCGAAGTCATGCCGCCGCGTGCTGTGAGAATACCTTCGGCAGCCGACATACCGGCCAAGTCCTCAGGTGAAGTCTCGATGCGTACCATCACTACCTGATGGCCTTCCTCATGCCATTTCTCTGCATCGTCGGCAAAGAAGACAATCTGACCACAGGCTGCACCAGGAGATGCAGGAAGTCCACGTGTGAGGACCTTGGCCTTGCGCAGAGCATCCTTGTCGAACACGGGATGAAGCAGTTCGTCGAGCTTGCCCGGTTCGCAACGTTCAAGCGCTGTAGGCTCATCTATTTCGCCCTCAGCAAGCAGGTCCATGGCAATCTTCACCATAGCCGTACCCGTACGCTTTCCGTTGCGGGTCTGGAGGAACCAGAGTTTGCCTTCCTGAACGGTGAACTCCATGTCCTGCATATCATGATAGTGGTGTTCCAGTTTCTCCTGCAAGGCATTGAGCTGTGCATAGATTTCCGGCATGGCCTCTTCCATGGAAGGATATTTGTTGGCACGGGTTTCTTCGTCGATGCCCTGCTGTGCTGCCCAACGGAGTGAGCCTTCCTTTGTAATCTGCTGAGGAGTACGGATACCAGCCACCACGTCTTCGCCCTGTGCGTTGACAAGATACTCGCCGTTGAAGCGGTTCTCGCCTGTAGCGGCGTCACGGCTGAAGCATACACCTGTAGCCGAAGTGTTGCCCATGTTTCCGAACACCATGGCCATCACACTCACGGCTGTACCCCACTCTGCCGGTATGCCTTCCATCTTGCGGTAGAGGATGGCGCGTTCGTTCATCCAACTGTCGAACACGGCACAGATGGCTCCCCAGAGCTGTTCCATCGGGTCTGTCGGGAAAGCCTTGCCTGTGCGTTCAAGAATGGCTTCCTTGAAGAGTGTGACAAGCTGCTTGAGCTCGTCCACATTCATCTCGTTGTCGAGCTTGATGTCACGCTGTGCCTTCACTTTCTGGATGATGGCTTCAAATGGATCAATGTCTTCCTTGTTGGCAGGCTTCATGCCCAGCACCACGTCGCCATACATCTGTACGAAACGGCGGTAGCTGTCGTAGGCGAAGCGTTCATTGCCTGTCTTGCGGGCCAATCCCTCTACAACCTCGTCGTTGAGACCAAGGTTGAGGATGGTGTCCATCATGCCAGGCATGGAAGCACGTGCTCCTGAACGTACGGAAACGAGCAGAGGGTTCTGCGCATCGCCGAACTTGGAGTTCATCAAGTTCTCTATATGTGCTACGGATTTTTCTACATCTTCTTTCAGAAGGGCTACAACATCATCCTTTCCCTTCTCAAAGTATTCGTTGCAAACGTCGGTAGTAATGGTGAAACCGGGAGGTACAGGAATGCCAATGTGGTTCATTTCAGCAAGGTTGGCTCCTTTGCCGCCCAACAGGTTTCTCATGTTAGCATTACCTTCGGCCTGTCCATTGCCAAAGGTATAAACTCTTTTTTCACTCATAGTTGATTTCAATTAATTATTTTCAGATGGTTGCAAAAGTAACCATTTGCGCATTTATATCCAAATAAATAGCGAGAAATTATTGTCAATGAAACAATAATTTCTGACCATTTGTCATTGTGTACGCAAACAGAGCAAGGAGTGTTTGGTCGTTCAGTGATAATTTCGTACTTTTGCACGCACAATTACAAACAACATGATGACAAGATGAGTAGAAAGAAAAAGCCATTACCCATATTGGAGAATGTAGAAATAACCGACATTGCCGCCGAGGGCAAGTCGCTTGCCCGTGTGGGCGAGATGGTGGTGTTCGTGCCTTTCTGTGTGCCGGGCGACGTGGTCGACCTGCAGGTGCGCAGGAAAAAGCATCACTATTGCGAAGCGGAAGTGATACGTTTCCATAAATATAGTAATGTACGCGCGACGCCCATGTGCGAGCACTTTGGCATTTGCGGCGGCTGCAAGTGGCAGAACCTGCCCTATGAGGAGCAGATCAAGGCCAAGCAGAAGCAGGTCTACGACCAGCTTTCGCGCATTGGCAAGGTGGAGCTGCCGGAGTTCATGCCAATTCTGGGATCGGTGAAGACCCGCGAATACCGCAACAAGCTCGACTTCGGATGCTGCAACAAGCGCTGGCTCACGCGGGAACAAGTGGCGTCGGGCGAGACCTTTGACAACATGAATGCCATTGGCTTCCACATCACGGGAGCTTTCGACAAGATTTATCCCATCGAGAAGTGCTGCCTGATGGACGACCTTCACAACCAGATGCGCAACTCCATCCGCGACTATGCCTACGAGCATCAGCTCACGTTCTTCGACCTTCGTGCCCAACATGGACTGTTGCGCGACGTGATGTTCCGCAATTCCAACACCGGCGAGTGGATGGTGCTCGTGCAGTTCCACTTCGACGAGGAGGGTGACGAGCAGCGTGCCATGGCACTGATGCAGCACATTGCCGACGAGTTCCCGCAGGTCACGTCACTGCTTTGGGTGAACAACCAGAAGTGCAACGACACTATCTACGACCAGGACATACAGGTGTTCAAGGGCAATGACCACATCTTCGAGACCATGGAGAACCTGCGGTTCAAGGTGGGCCCCAAGAGTTTCTACCAGACCAACACCGACCAGGCCTATCACCTCTACCAAGTGGCACGCAACTTTGCAGGCCTTACGGGCAACGAACTGGTCTACGACCTTTATACCGGCACCGGCACCATCGCCAACTTCGTGGCCGGCAAGGCACGGAAGGTCATCGGCATCGAGTATGTGCCCGAGGCCATAGAGGACGCCAAGGTGAACTCTGAAATCAACGGCATCACCAACACGCTGTTCTATGCCGGCGACATGAAAGACATTCTCACCGACGACTTCATTGCCGAGCACGGCCGTCCCGACGTGATCATCACCGACCCTCCACGTGCAGGCATGCATGCCGACGTGGTGAAGACCATTCTCAACGCCGCACCAGGACGCATTGTCTACGTGAGTTGCAATCCTGCCACGCAGGCACGCGACCTCGCCGACCTTGATGCGCTCTACAAAGTGATTGCCGTGCAACCGGTCGACATGTTCCCCCATACACCGCACGTGGAAAACGTGGTGTTGCTCGAAAAGAAATAAGCAAGCATTTTCGTTTTGACAAGACCTAAAGGCCGTTGATTAGCATATTGCCAATCAACGGCCTTATATTTTATTCACATGTAACCAATAAAACAGAATTAATAATCAATTTGTAAGCACCTACAAACTAAATACTTCACAATTGCAACCAAACCACCCGTATATTAAACATTATGTAATCACTACCAATTATCTTGCAAACACATTGTTATTTTATAACTAATATACGTATCATTTTGCATAACTTTGCACAAGAATAAAAACAAAAGGATTGTTTGTAACAAGATTGTTTAACTAATGTGTGACGTTATGGAAGACAACAAATTGGTTAGAGTATTAGGATTGAAAGAGTCCGTGAGCATGACCATCGGAACGGTGGTGGGAGTAGGACTCTTCACATGTGGTTCATCTCAGATTGGATTGGTAGGTTCGTGGATTATAGGTTTCACGTTTTTAGCCTTGCTGGTCTC
This sequence comes from uncultured Prevotella sp., assembly GCA_905198745.1. Classification (GTDB taxonomy): domain Bacteria; phylum Bacteroidota; class Bacteroidia; order Bacteroidales; family Bacteroidaceae; genus Prevotella. Next base: position 7,482 of record CAJKDU010000045.1, read on the forward strand.
CGTATGGCCTTGTTTGATTTACGGAGAAATGTCGGCAGCACTGCCCGAGGCTGGCGGCACCTACAATTTTGCCAAGCGTGGTCTGAACCGTCTTTGGGCCAACATGGCCGGCTGGCACTACATTGTCTCGGTGGTAGCCATCGGTGCAGGCGAGACTTTGGCATTCTCCAATTATTTCACCATTTTGCTCGGTGCGTTCGGCATCGATATCTCATGGATAGCCCCACGCATCATAGCCTGCGTTCTTGTCGGCATTTTCCTGGTGCTCAACTATTTCGGCATTGAGCAGTCGGGCAAGGCTCAAACCGCCTTCATCTTCTTTTTCTGGGCTTGCTCTATCTGCTGGTTCCTCTATATGATTCCCAAGATTCACCTGGAGTACTTCGGCGGATTCGGCATGGACAAGCTTCCTCCGTTCAACGAGCTGATGTATATCTTCGGACTTGTATGGTGGTGCTACACCGGTTTTGAGACCTGTGTGTCCGTGGGCGGCGAAACAAAGTTCCCGCAATACACCTTGCCCCGTGCCCTCAAAATATCCGTATTCCTCGTGTTCGCAGTCAACGCCCTCTTCCAGTGGTTCCTCGTTGGACTTGTTTCACACGACTTCTATGGAATGATAGCCACTGCCGCAGCGCCCTACGCTGAAGGACTCCGTGCTGCCGGTCTGGTGGGCATGCCAATCATCCTGCTCTGTGTGGCCATTGCCTTTGGCGGCGACCTGAGCACCATCAACCCCGGAATTGCCGCTCCGGCTCGCTACATCTACACCATGGCCCTCGACCACAGCCTGCCCTCAGTGTTGGGCAAGGTTCACCCCAAATACAAGACACCCCACAACGCCATCTTCCTGGTGGGCATCATCAACTTCATTCTCATTGCCACGGGTTCCATAGACTACATAGCTTCCGTGTCGCTCATCTCGCTTGCCGTATGCTACATGATCGGCTGTCTGGCCTATATGGGCCTGCGCCGCAAGTATCCCGACCTGCACCGCCCCTACAAGGCACCCTATGGAGTGATCGGCTGCTACGTGACAATACTCATCTACACCTTCATGCTCTTCTACGCCGACAAGATTGCCCTCTACACAGCCGGACTGCTCAGTGTGATGTGCGCCGTGTTCTGGTACTTCTACACCAACCACAAGGAGCAGAAGATGCTTTCGCTGGAGGAAGAGATTGGCGAGGTGGCCGAGCCAACAGCCGAAGAGAAGGCCAAGATGGACCGCGAATATGCCATCTGGAAGTGGGGCACCATCATTGTCACCATCGTGGCTCTGGGCATCTACCTCATCCCTATGTTTTGCTAACTAACATGGAATATCATTATGTATAAGATTAGTCTTGGAAACATCACATACAGCTTCACCGACCTCAAGGACCTCATGGCCAAAGCCACGCCCTTGAGGTCGGGCGACGAGCTGGCGGGCATAGCTGCCCGCACTCAAGAGGAGCACGTGGCGGCACAGATGTGCCTGGCAGGCGTGCCCTTGCAGCGTTTTCTCGAAGAACCCCTCATCCCTTACGAGACCGACGAGGTGACCCGGCTCATCATCGACACGCACGACGAGAAGGCATTCGCCCCCATATCGCATCTCACGGTGGGCGAATTCCGCAACTGGATACTGAGCGACTGTGCCACGGCAGAGGTGCTTGCCTCCGTGGCACCCGGCATCACGCCCGAGATGGCTGCCGCCGTGAGCAAGCTGATGCGCAACCAGGACTTGCTGCTCGGTGCCAAGAAATGCCGGGTGGTGACGCGCTTCCGCGACACCATCGGCCTGCCCGACCGACTGTCGGTGCGCCTGCAGCCCAACAACCCCGTAGACGACCTCAAGGGCATTGCCGCCAGCATCGTCGACGGACTCATCTATGGCAGTGGCGATGCCGTGATTGGCATCAATCCGGCGAGCGACTCCGTGCCTGTGCTGAAGGAACTCAACCAGATGCTCGACGAGATTATCCACCGCTACGACATTCCCACCCAGAGTTGTGTGCTCACACATGTCACCACGGGCATGCAGCTCATTGAAGAGGGAGCACCCATCGACCTGCTCTTCCAGAGCATAGCAGGCACGGAGAAAGCCAACGCCGGATTCGGCATAAACCTGAAGCTCCTCGACGAGGGCTACGACGCCGTGCGCTCGCTCCACCGCGGAACCATCGGCGACAACTGCATGTATTTTGAAACCGGACAGGGTTCCGCCCTGTCGTCCGACGCCAACTTCGGCGTAGACGAGCAGACCTGCGAGGCACGCTGCTATGCCGTGGCACGGCGCTATCATCCCTTGCTGGTCAACACGGTGGTAGGTTTCATCGGTCCTGAATATCTCTATGACGGCAAGCAGATTACGCGTGCCGGGTTAGAGGATCACTTCTGCGGCAAACTGCTCGGCCTGCCCATGGGATGCGACATCTGCTACACCAACCACGCCGAAGCCGACCAGGACGACATGGACGACCTGCTCACGCTCCTCGTGGCGGGCGGCATCAACTACATCATGGGCATTCCCGGTGCCGACGACATCATGCTCAACTATCAGAGCACCAGCTTCCACGACGCGCTCTACGTGCGCAAGCTCCTGGGCAAGAAGCACGCGCCCGAGTTTGAGGAGTGGCTGCAAAACATGAACCTTGTCAACGACGAGGGCTGCATACTGCCCGTGGCAGCCAGTCACCAGTTGTTGGGAATAGAAAAAATGGAGGAAGTAGTATGACAAATTTAGTAAGAATAGAAACCCAAAACTACATTGAGCACGACCCTTGGTCGGACCTGAAGCGTTTCACCGATGCCCGCATAGCCCTGGGACGCACGGGGTGCAGCGTGCTCACCGACGACTATCTGCAGTTTTCGCTTGCACACGCCCTTGCACGCGACACCATCTACATGCCTTTCGAGAGCGACAAGGTGGGCGAACGGCTGCACGGCCTGGGGCTCGACACGCTCGAGGTGTCGAGCCGCGCCACCTCACGCAGCGTCTTCCTCCGGCAGCCCGACATGGGCAGAAGGCTCAACGACGAGAGCCGGAAGCGGCTGACGGACATGAACTACAAGGGGGCCGACGTGCTGCTGGTCATCGGTGACGGCCTGTCGTCGAAGGCTGTCAACAAGCAGGCCGTACCGCTCATTTCCCGTTTTCTGCCCTATATGGACGAACTGGGACTCTCCGTGGGTCCGGTGGTCATGGCCCATGAGAGCCGGGTGGCACTGGGCGACGACATTGCCGAGTGTCTCCACTGTGGCCTGGTGGCCATTCTCATCGGCGAGCGTCCCGGTCTCTCCTCGCCCGACAGTCTGGGCGTCTACATCACCTACAAGCCCTTTGCCGGCCGGCTGGAGAGCGAGCGCAACTGCATCAGCAACATTCGGCCCGAGGGCCTCAACTACGACCGGGCTGCCTTCAAGATGGCTTGGCTCATTGAGGCTGCCTACGACATGGGAAAGACCGGAACCGCCCTGAAAGACCGGAGCGACGACCCAAGCCACTACAGAAGGCTCAAGCCGCACGCCACAGAACAGCTCACGTTCGGATAGGAGGAAATATCACAGCCAATCCTGTAGGTTTCTCGAATTTTATTTGTACTTTTGCCCGAAGTAAAAAAACCAAACCGAAACAAAACAGATGAAATCTACACTCACCGCACTGCTGCTCGCCTCTACCCTGGCAGCAGGCGCACAGGAACAAAAGGCAGAGCCTTGGTACAAGACCATCAAACTGTCGGGCTACGTGATGACACAATACCAGTATGACGGAAAGGAAGGCAGCGAGGCCAACTCGTTCAGTCTCCGCATGGCGCGCCTGGCGCTCGACGGACGCATCATGGGCGACTTCTACTGGAAAGCGCAGCTACAGGTCAACGGCAACACGTCGTCGCTCGGCTCGTCGCCCCGACTGGTAGACGCCTTTGCCGAGTGGCAGAAATACAAGTGCTTCATGGTCAAGGCCGGACAGTTCAAGCGGCCGTTCACCTTCGAGAACCCCATGCACCCCATTGACCAAGGCTTCATGAGCTACTCGCAGAACGTCACCAAGCTGGCAGGATTCAACGACCGTTGCGGCGAACAGGCCAGCAACGGACGCGACATCGGCGTGCAGGTGCAGGGCGATCTGCTGAAGACTCGCTCGGGCCGTGCACTCCTGCACTATCAGGTGGGCGTGTTCAACGGACAGGGCATCAACACCAAAGACGAAGACCAGCGCAAGGACATCATTGGCGGTGCCTGGGTGATGCCCGTGGAAGGTCTCCGCATCGGAGCCTTCGGATGGGTAGGCTCGTTTGCCCACAAGTACACGGAAACCCTGGACAACAATGAAAAGGTGAACCGCACAGCATCCGTCGACCGCATACGCTACGCCCTGAGTGCCGAATACAAGGCCAACGACTGGACCATTCGCTCGGAATACATCCACAGCACCGGCGACGCCTTCACCGGTGTGGGGTCTACAGCCCTTGCCAAGACGGGGTCAAAGGCCGACGGTGTGTATGCACTCATGATAGCGCCCGTGATGAAAAACAAGCTCTATGCCAAGGCACGCTACGACCTCTACCGCAACACAGCGTCGTGGGACAAGGCACGCACACAATACGAAGTGGGCATGAACTACAAGTTCTGCAAGAACATACAGGTCAATGCCGAATATGCCCGGGTGAACGACCGGAGTCTGCCCGGCAACCACAACTACAACATGGCAGACGTGGAACTCGACTTCCGCTTCTAACCCCTACAACATTTTCTTTCTGCCAACACCCGCACCGACCGATCTTTCCACCGCGATTACCTGTTTCTTGCCGCGGTGGAAAGGTCGTTAGTGTGCCGTTAGCGAAGCCTTAGTGTGCCGTTAGCGAAGCGTTAGTGCGGTTCATCCAATACTATGAGAATACACCTCATGAGACGTTCCCGTTACTTTGTTTTTTGACAACTTTGCTCGAACTGTCAGATTCTTACTGCGTCAAAAACCAAGCGGACCATTACGCCTTATATGTATACATTTCTGCCCGACCTCTGACCGTCATGACTTTCTGAATGGGTATAGACGATAGGAAGATAACACCTTAATCTTGGAAAGAGCCTCGTTTTGCTGACAAAAACGTGATTTATACATCCTCGTATCACAAGCATTCATGACCGCAGTCTATTTAACGATAGCTTTGCAATGGACTTCATCAACAATGATGACAAAATATCTATTGTGCAAAGCACTTGTACATCGGTTACATCAACGAAGCAACGACTTTCGCTGGAAGGCAAGGTGAAAGCAATGGGTACCAAAGATTTGGAACATGAAAAGGATGAAGACAAGATCGCTTACTTCTATATGCCCAATAAGACACTCTTGGCCCATTCATCCCTTATTTTCCACTCTGAATTTAAACGGAGTTCGCCGATACGTTTCTTGAACATTCTTATGAAATGCTGTGTGTCTCGACAACCTCTGTGTTCAAGTCGGGCGATACTACATTACGAGGCTCGCCACCGCTCTCGTCTGTAAAGGAAGAGTCAAAGCAGATGGTCAGAAAGCCTCTCTCGGCAAGGGTCTGGACATCAAGCCCTGATAATTGTTCTCTTACCGCACCGAATGGACCGCTCACAGCAATGATTGTGAACCTACCTGATGCTTTGCTTATTGCAGACATCTCCTTCGGGATATACTTGTCTGCGGCAAGCGTGATACCGAATCGATTGTGAAAGGAAACCTTCTTGTGGTTCACCTTGTCGCTCTTCAGGAAAGTCTGGCCCCATTCTGGGGCAAAGTCAATTTTTGCTCCTTTATAACAGAAGCATTGGACACGATGTTGTCATGCGCATTCAGGGCAAGGCTGCAAGTTGCACAACCAACAAGCCTGCGAATAACAATAATCTTGTTTTCATCCTTACAGTGTTTAATCGTTTGCTGATATTTCACGCTACAAAACCACGAGCAATCCTCCAAAGTGTTGGTGGAATATTAATGGAAGGAATAACCAAGATTACGGATTAACCTTGTTCCAACAAATCCTTATCGGTCAAGAAATCCAACAACCCAACAGTCAACACTCCTAGTTCGTCTTCTTTACGATGAATATCATCACCAACAACGACAATCTTTCGGAAATGGTCGTTGATAGACAAGAGAGGGCGACGTTCCTGCACCTCCTTTTCTGGTGTCGGCAGGTGGAAGGCTGATTGAATGTAAACACGGTATGGTGGACGGTTCACTACAAAATCCACTTCCAATTGTCTTCTGACAAACTTTCCGTTTTCGTCCTTTCCTCCCAGTTCCACCAACCCGACATCCACATTATAGCCACGGCTACAAAGTTCATTGTAGATAATATTCTCCATAATGTGCGTCTCTTCTTGCTGGCGGTAGTTGAGTATGGCTGCACGAATGCCAACATCGACAAAGTAATATTTAGTTTCTGTACCAATATACTTTCTGCCCTTTACATCATACCGCAATGCCTCCTCTATGAGAAACGAGTCCTTCAGATAATCAATATACTGCTTTATCGTGTCTCTTTTTATGGCTACGCCTTGTGCTGACTGGAAAGAATTGGCTATTCTTGTTGGGTTGGTGGAAGAACCTATGCCCGAGGCAAGCACACGCACCAATTCCTTCAATCCTTCCGGATTGCGTAGACGGTTGCGTTCTATAACATCACGCAAGTAAGTAGTTACATAAAGACTACGCAAATAATCTGTCTTCTTTTCTTCCGTTTCCAACAGAGCCGCTTGGGGTAGTCCTCCAAAGGTATAATAATCTCGCCAAGCCTTACGTATATCTCCACCTACACCATTGAAATATTCATCAAAGGTGAGAGGCCAAACGCGTATCTCGTCACCCCTGCCACGAAACTCTGTCACAACATCACTTGACAGGAAACGAGAGTTTGAACCAGACACATATACGTCCACATTTTTCATGTGCGTCAAACTAAGAATAACCTCCACAAACTCTTCCACAAGTTGCACCTCATCCAAGACAACATAATAAGGATTGCCGTCATACACAACCTTGGAGTCAATGTAGTCAAGCAAGACATCAGGCTTTCTCAATCGTCTGTTTCGAAAATCATCAAGCTGTATTTCGATGATGTGACTACCAGTCACCCCATGTTCCAACAGCCAATTATGCCAAATGTCAAACAGAAGAAAAGACTTTCCGCATCATCTGACACCTGTTATGATCTTCACAAGTCCGTTTCCACGTCCTGCTATAAGTTCATCCAAGTATTTCTTTCGTTCAAATATCATATTAGAGTACTATTTTTGATGTTAGTATCACATTTTACACCGCAAAGATGACGTTTTTATTCCAAAGGGCTGCATAAACGATGGAAAAGCTGTGCTTGTTTATAGAAAAAGCAGGAAATTGCAGCATAGCAAACTACACAATATGATTTTCAGAACAAGTGGGATGACTTGTAATCACACCCTTCAAGGAAGTCGTCTTAACCCTACCTCTTTATGAATTTCATCTGACAAGTTCTTTTCCCCCATATTATAGGTTCGGTTGAAACAACCTCATCCAATCCCAATTTTTATGATTTATGATTTTATCGAAAGTTAAGTGTCTTAAAACTTAGCCGTTTCGTATGGCTATATAGAATCCATATTGCCACTTTTCTACCGTTTAGAACGTATGATATTGATAATCAACTAATAACAAATACCATGGATAAAAGTTGACTCCATCTGTGTAACAATCTTTGAGGAAAGATCATCATATCGTGGTGAATCCTCCCAAAATGTTCTCTTTGCATAAGAATGTAATCCACAACTCTTTTAAAACATTTTGGCAGTAGATAATTACGTATAAGGAACTTACAACCTTTGTAGGATATCCACTTTGCCGTATGAGAGCCCATGGTGACTCTTTTTCCAAACACGCGAATCGATGCCATGGAAATTTAGCGGCACAAAAACTTGGTTTTCTGAAAATAAACAACTAATTTTGCACGGATTATGATTTACGCAAGTCTACTTGACTAAGGAACTGCCCTCCAATAAAAAATGCAAGATTCGCCTGAACATTGTCAGGCTACTATAACTTTTACACTAAAACAAAATCAATCAGCCCATGTCTTCCAAGTTAGAAACCCTGCAGATTTACCGGAATGCCGTGTCGAAGACTCTGGAGAAAATCACGCAGACAGACAACATACAGGAAGTGTTCCACGACGTGCTCACCGACGTGCTCCACTATTACCATGCCGGACGCGTGGCCATCATGCAGACCATGGCCGAACATCCTGACCTCCAACAGTGCATCTTCGAAGTCAACGCCCTGGGCATTGACGACGTGATGGACTGCTTGGGCGGCACTTTCAAAAAAACGTCGTGGCGCTACGACCGGCTGGAATTCGGCAAAAGCATCATCATCAACGACACGGAAGAGCTGCCTGCCGAGGCCGAGGAACAAAAGCTGCTGCTCAGAAGACTGGGCATCAAGTCGCACATTGCCGTGCCCATCCCCAACTCCGCCCCACAGACAGGATTTCTCTGCATCGACATCATGACACGCCCCACCCTGTGGACGGCTGACGACGAACGGCTGCTCAAGGACATTGCCAACCTCATCATGACCTGGAGCAAGCTCCAGACGTCAAACCGCAAGATACGCGACGAGAAAGACTATCTGCGCGATGTGCTGGGCAAGATACCCGTGGGCCTCGCCCTCTATGCACCCGACGGCAGACTCACCTACGCCAACGAGCGCACACTCAACATCTTCGGACTGGGCTCCATAGACGACGTGAGCGACTTCAATCTGTTCCGAAGCATGATTCTCACAAGCGAAGACCTTGAAAACATACGCAAGCGCGACCTCTACGATGCGGCTTTCGAATACGGCTACGGCTACCGCCCCACACAAAGCACCCTTGACTCCAAGCGCATGCTCTACGTCATGGCACGCTACCGAAAGCTCTATGACAACAAGGGCAACATCAAGGCTTATCTCGCCGCCTACGTGGACCGCACCAGCGAAACCAACATTGCCAACCGCGTGAAAGAGCTCGACGGATTCATCTCGGTCTGTGCCGACTTTGCCCGGTTGGGCTTTGCCCGCGTCAATGCCGTAGACGGTGTGGGCTACGGCACCCGACAGTGGTTCCGCAACTTCAACGTGCCCAACGATGACAGTGCCCACACCTACCCCGAGACCATCAACCGCCTGCACCCCGACGACCTGATGGACCTGATGCACTTCCGCCGCCGGGCCAAGGAAGACCCAACCGCCACCTACAACGGCCGAGTGAGAGTGAAGAAAAACAACCATTCGGACAAATGGGACTATCTGCAGATTTACTCCGTCGTGACGCACTATGAGCCACAAAACGGCATCGTGGAAACCAGCACCATCAGCCAGCGCATCAACTCGCAAGTAGACCTGGAAAAATCGCTCATCAAGGCCAAGAACGACGCCGAAAAGGCAGACCACCTCAAGTCGGCATTCCTCGCCAACATGAGCCACGAGATACGCACCCCGCTCAACGCCATCGTGGGTTTCTCACAACTGCTCTGTTCGGGCGACATTCCGCCCGAAGAACGTGATGAGGTAATGACCATCATCGACAACAACAACAACCTGCTGCTGCAACTCATCTCCGACATTCTCGACCTCGCCAAGCTCGAGGCCGGCACGCTCGAATTCAAGATGAAAGACACCGAAGCCACAAGCGTGTGCAAGTCGGTGGCATCGTCTGTGGAAATGAGGGTCAAGCCCGGTGTCAAACTGTGGGTGGCATGCCCCGAAACGCAGTTCCACTTCACCACCGACCCCAACCGACTGCGACAGGTGCTCATCAATTTCGCCACCAACGCAGCCAAGTTCACCGACAGCGGATATATCCGCCTGGGCTACCTGCTCACCACCACTGGCCGCATCCGCTTCTTCTGCGAAGACACGGGCATCGGCATCAGCAAAGAGGAAAAGGAAAAGGTGTTCGAGCGCTTTGTCAAGCTCAACGCCTTCCAGCAGGGCACCGGTCTTGGACTGCAAATCAGCAAGGAAATAGTGCTCAAGCTCGGCGGACAGATTGGCGTGGAGAGTGAACTCGGCCACGGGTCGAACTTCTGGTGTGAACTGCCCGTGGAGAAATGACCCCACACATCTATCGTCCGACAGGATGTAACCCACTTCACAACAATCAAAAAGGTTCATCCGGTATTCAGAGTGACACCTTATATCGTCATTTCAGACTTGCAGGTTTTGTTGGCTGGACAGAGGTTGGGCTTTCAGCCTGCTTTCTGTTTTGGCTTAACGCAGCCTTAGAATCATCACTCCAAAATTCGGGAAAACAATAAAAAAGGACGGGATTGTCGTGCGTCTGATTATTTCTGACTAACTTTGCACCGCATTTTTTCAAACCACGCAAAATTAGACATAAATGATCAAGAACCTGGTATTCGATTTCGGCAAAGTGCTCGTGGACTACAGTTTCGACAGGATTGTAGACACATTCTTCACCGACGAGGCTGAACTGAAGGCCTTCAAGCAAGTAATCCTCGCACCCGAATTCATCGACCAATGCGACAAGGAAGACATTCCCTTTGCCGAAATCATTCGCCAAGCACAGCACACCTATCCCCAGTGGGAGCACGAACTTCAACTTTTTCATGACAACTATCTGAACTTTGTCATCGGCGAAGTGCCCGGCATGCGCAGCCTGCTCACCCGCTACCGGGAGCAGGGCTATAAGCTCTACGGACTCTCCAACTGGTGTAGCGTGGTGCACGACGTCATCAGGAAGTTCGACATCCTGCAAATGCTCGACGGCTACGTGGTGTCGTCGGAGGTGCACCTCATCAAGCCTTCAGCCGAAATCTACCAATGCCTGCTCCACCGCTTCCAGTTGAAAGCGGACGAGTGTGTGTTTGCCGACGACAAGATGCCCAACGTGCTCGGGGCACGCGCCGTAGGCATGAAAGCCATCCTCTTCAAGAACGCCACGCAATACGAACAGGAGCTGCTCCCGTTGCTATAAGCCGGCATCGGGTTCGGCAGCCATCTGCCGTTCGTCTTCCTCAAGCGTGTAGGGTCGCGACGTGTGGTCGGAAAGATAAATCCGGTTGAGCGTGAAGGCCAGCGACTCAAGCGTCTGCTGCCTCACCTTGGACTTCAGCTGGCACTCCCACACCGTGATGCAGTGCCATCCCATCTCCGCCAATCGCCGTTGCTCCATGCGGTCGCGCTCCCGGTTGCGTTCAATCTTGGCTTGCCAAAAGCCGGTGTTCGTCTTGGGCAGCACATAGTAGCGGCAACCCTCATGTCCGTGCCAGAAGCATCCGTTGACGAAGATGACCGTGCGATACTTGCGCAACACCAGGTCGGGCTTGCCCGGCAAGCGGGGATGATTGAGCCGGTAACGGAATCCCCGGGCAAAGAGATATCTCCTCACCAGCATCTCGGGCTTGGTGTTCTTGCCCTTGATAGCAGCCATGCAGCAGTGCCGCTGCTCCGGTGTCATCTTGTCCATAGGCTCAAAACATTTCGCGCAACAGGTGGCGCAAGGCCATCAACGGATGGACGAAAAGCATGCGAGGCCCCGCCCAACGCATCACCTCCGTCATGCGCTGCTTCATGTCGCGCCGATAGCAGTGGATGGGGCACTGGCGGCAAGTGGGTTTTCGTTCACCGAAACGGCAACTATCCAGTCTTTGCCGGGCGTAATCGAGCAGCTCCGCACAAGAAGAACACAGTCCGGCATGTCCCTCCTTACGGCGGCAATACAGTCGTATCATCGCTTCCACGGTGCGTTTCTCTTCTACTATTCTGTTCATGCCTGTTCTTTCTGTTCTTTTGCAAAATTAGGAAAACTTCACGACAAACGGCAACAAATCGGAGAAAAGCAACAACAAAAGCAGTTGTTTCTTTTCCGCATTGACAAGTTTTGGCTAACTTTCCTCTATAAAACAAAAATGAATATCTCCGCAAAAGGTAACTAAACATCAGT
>CAJKDU010000046.1 GCA_905198745.1 uncultured Prevotella sp.
TATACAACCTTTTACTCATATTTATCAACTTAAATTAATTCCGCCAACGGGTAACCTTTTAGTTGTAAACAGTTTGTAGTTTTGGCTTGTATAGTGGTAGAGTTACGATTCGCAAGTGGCAGAGTTACGGCCTGTTAGTGGCAGAGTAATGACTTGCTAATGGCAGTGATATGATTCATAAGTCTCGCTTTTCTGCTCTTCAAGTCGGCCACATGCAATTCTTTTGCGCTTGGGTGTCCTGTTTCAAGCAATCTCATAAGACTGACTAATGTCATTTTCCATGACCTAACATAGCGGTAGAAAGCAAAAAATAAGCGGAAACTCAAGAGTCTAATTTCTTCTTGGCGACTCTTGCGTTTCCGCTGTTTTGTAGGTAAAAGAGAGCGGTGGTTCGGCTCTTGGAATAGGTGCTGACACTTTTATAAAACAGGCTTTAAGCCCTGATTCAAACCATAAGCGGTCCGTTGCCGCGTCCTATTCTTGCCTTTTCTCCCTTGACGATGGCTTGGTGTACGAACGCCTCTGCCCGTGCCACGGCTTGTTCCAATCCATCACCCTGCAGGAGGAAGGAGGCGATGGCGCTCGACAGAGTGCAACCAGTGCCGTGGAGATTGGTCGTGGCAATGCGTTGGTTTGTGTAGTCATGGCGATTTCCGTTTGGTAGAAAAAGCGAGTCGGTGAGCGTGTCGCCCTCGCCGTGTCCGCCCTTGACGAGCAGTGAGCAGCCGAATTTCTGCGATAAGGTGCCACACGCTTCAGCTGTTGTGGGTGAAGAGTGAAGCCTGGAAGTGGAGAATCTTGGCGTGTTGCTTGTTGAAGCGTGTCCGGCTGCCCTGTCGCCGTAGGCCTGGAGCAGCACATCGGCCTCTGCCAGATTGGGCGTGACGAGCGTGCAAAGTGGAAACAACTCGCTGACCACCGTGTCAAGACAGTCGTCAGCCATGAGTCGGCGTCCGCTTGTCGACACCATCACCGGGTCGTAGACCACCTTCAGTTCAGGCACCAACTGCCTGTAGTCCAGCAGCCTTGTGGCAATGGAGTGGGCTGTTTCCCCATTCGGAATCATCCCTATCTTCACTGCGCACACATGTTGGTCACTCAGCACAGAGTCCAGCTGACTTGCCACAACCGCTGCCGGCACGTTCATCACCTGTTGCACGCCGAGTGTGTTCTGGCTGGTCAGTGCGGTGATAACCGTGGCCCCGTATACTCCCAGTGTATGCATGGTCTTCAGGTCTTGCTGTATTCCGGCTCCGGCCGAGGGGTCGCTGCCGGCAATGGTGAGCGCCACCGGTTGCCGTTTCTCGTGCCATGCGTCGCCGAGAATCATGCCACCGCCGAATCCCATACGCAGTATGTCGTCCATGCGGCTGAACGTTACGCCTCCCAAAGCCATCACCTTCCGGTCTATAATGCCCTCCTTTCGGGCTTGCTGAAGGTCGGCTGTGGTGAAGGCAGCCTGGTAGCCGGGCTTGGAGATGGAGTCGAAAATGGGCGAGAGCGACACGTAGTCGCAGCGCTCCTTCCATGCTTTCACTTCGTCTATCGAGTGGCAACTGCGGCTCACGCTGCCTGTCCATCCTTCTGGAGGAAGCGGATGCCGGCTGTTCAGGTGCACGCCGTGCAGCCGATACTTCACAGCCAGTTCGTAGTGGTCGTGAAGTACGAGTCGTGAGTGCCACTCTTGCGGAATGGCGAGCAGCAACTTTTCAAGTTCTTCTCGGGAGGCTTGCGGCTTGCGGATGTGCACCAGGTCAACACCGCCACGGAGCAGTCCCGCAATTTCCCGGGCCTCTCCGTGGCGCATAGTCGGTAAGGTGATGACTATCAGCATTATCCTTAGGCTTTTTTCTTCAAGGGGTTGAACAGGTCGAACGAGGCATCCCAGTCTTTCCAAACGGGTTCGCGGCCCAGTTCGCGCAGCCTCATGTTGATGGTTTTCGCTGTGCGCTCGTCGCTCACGGTGAACTGTTCGAGAGCCTGCGGATACGTGTGGTAGCCTCCGGGGTTTACCTTTGATTCTGCCGACATGGTGGTTACGCCGAGCGTAGCCATGTGGTCGCGGATAAAGGCAGGCTCGCGTGTGGAGTAGGAGATGTCCACATCGTGGTCGAAAATGCGCATGGCAAAAGTGGCTTGTGCCAATTCCCGGTCGGTCATATAGCAGTTGGGCTGGAAGCCCTCGTTCTGTGCCGGACGCATGCGGGGGAAGTTCACGCTGTACTTGGTGCGCCAGTAGTGCTTCTGTAGATAGCGCAGGTGATGTGCCATCATGGTCACATCCGTGCGCCATTCCTTTTCCAGTCCGATGAGCACCCCCATGCCGATGGAGTGCACGCCGGCCTGTCCCATGCGGTCGAAGCCGTCGCAGCGCCATTCAAAGCGGCTCTTCATGCCCCGTGGATGATAGAGCTTGTAGTGGTCACGGTTGTAGGTCTCCTGAAAACATATCACGCCGTTCATGCCGTGGTCGGCCAGTGTGCGATAGTCTTCGGTGGAGAGAGGCATCACCTCTATCTTGATGTTGGAAAAATACTTCTTGGCTATGTCTATCGCCTTGGCCAGATAGGGCGTGCCGGCCTTGGCAGGGTTCTCGCCCGTGACGAGGAGAATGTTCTCGAAGGGAGCCAACTGCTTGATGGCCTTGTATTCGTTTTCTATCTGTTCCGGAGTGAGAATGGTGCGCGCCATGGGGTTTTCGCGGTGGAAGCCACAGTACACGCACGAGTTGGAACAGGAGTTTGTGATGTAGAGGGGAATAAACATGGACATCGTTCGGCCGAAGCGTTCTTCCGTATATCGGCGCGAGAGGCGTGCCATCTCCTCAAGGTAAGGTTCGGCAGCCGGCGAAAGCAGCGCCATGAAGTCGTTCACGTCGCAGTGGCTCTTGCCCAGTGCGCGACGCACGTCTGTGGCGGTCATGCTCGCGATACGCTCCGTGGTCTCCTGCCAACTGATTTTCTTTAGTTCGTCTGAAAACATATTTTCTTGTCTTTCTTTAGTCGTTATATTTCTATGGTGAAACTCTCCATTGTGGCGAGATTCACCGTCCACAGCTTGTCAATGAGCGGACTGCCGAAACGGGCAGCCAGCATGAGAGCCTGACAAGCCTCCACACTGCCCATCACGGCAGGTGTGGTGCCGAGCACCTGTTTGCCCGGATGCGGCATTTGCAGCACCGCCTCTTCATCGGGCAACAGGGTGCGGTAGGTGGCGTGTCCTTGACAGAGCACAGCCACCTGACCCTCCATGCCGCGTATGGCGCCATAGACATAGGGCTTGTTGAGCCGCTTGCACACATCGCTCACAATGTAGCGCGTGGCGAAATTGTCCATGCCGTCCACCACCATGTCGTAGCTGCCGATGATGGTCTCCGCGTTTTCCCGGGTGAGGCGGATAGGCATAGCCTCTATTTTCACCTCGCTGTTGAGTGTCTGCAGGCGTTCCTTGGCGCAGATGGCCTTGGACTGTCCCACCTGTGCCTCGCTGTAGAGCACTTGCCGGTGAAGGTTGCTCACGCTCACCACATCGTCGTCTACCAAACCCAGTCGGCCAATGCCGGCACCCGTGAGATAGGTGGCTATGGGCGACCCAAGTCCTCCGACCCCGACAAGCAGCACGCGAGTCTTGCGGATGCGTGCCTGTCCTTCCTCGCCAATTTCTGGGAGCATGATTTGTCTGTTATACCTTTCTTCCATTTTCTATTTTAGTTTTCGCAAGTCGTGGGTGAGTCGGGCAGCGCAGAAGTCGGGACCGCACATGGTGCAATATTCCCCTTCGGTGTGACCAGCCTCTTCGAAGTATTGCAGGGCACGGTCGGGGTCGAGCGACAAATGGAACTGGTCGCGCCAGCGGAACTCGAAGCGTGCCTTCGAGAGGGCATTGTCTCTCACCATGGCACCGGGATGCCCCTTGGCGAGATCGGCAGCATGGGCGGCAATCTTGTAGGTCACCACACCCGTGCGCACATCCTCCTTGTTGGGCAGTGCAAGGTGTTCCTTGGGTGTCACGTAGCAGAGCATGGCTGTGCCCAGCCAGGCTATCTGTGCGCCACCGATAGCCGAGGTGATGTGGTCGTAGCCGGGAGCAATGTCGGTGACGAGGGGACCGAGCGTGTAGAAAGGCGCCTCGTGGCAATGGTCGAGCTGTCGCTCCATGTTCTCCTTGATTTTCTGCAAGGGCACGTGTCCCGGACCTTCGATGAATGCCTGCACGTTCTTGTCCCAGGCACGGGTGACAAGTTCGCCCATAGTGTCGAGTTCGGCAAACTGTGCAGCGTCGTTGGCGTCGGCTATGCAGCCGGGACGCAGGCCGTCGCCGAGCGAGAGAGCCACATCATATTTGGCCACGATGTCGCAGATGTCGTCGAAATGTTCATACAGGAAACTCTCCTGGTCTTTCACCAGGCACCACTTGCTCATGATGCTGCCGCCTCGGCTCACTATGCCGCAGAGTCTGCTGTCGGCCAGATGTACGTTGTGGCGGCGTATGCCGGCGTGTATGGTGAAGTAGTCCACGCCCTGTTCGCACTGCTCGATGAGCGTGTCGCGGTATACTTCCCACGACAGGTCTTCCACCTTACCCTTCACTTTCTCCAGTGCCTGGTAGATGGGCACGGTGCCCACCGGTACGGGACAGTTGCGCAGAATCCACTCTCGGGTCTCGTGTATGTTGTTGCCCGTTGAGAGGTCCATGAGGGTATCGCCTCCCCATTTGCACGACCATATTGCCTTATCCACCTCTTCTTCAATGCTCGAGGTAGTGGCAGAGTTGCCTATGTTGGTGTTTATTTTCACCAGGAAGTTGCGCCCGATAATCATGGGCTCGCTCTCGGGATGATTCACGTTGGCAGGCAGCACGGCGCGACCTCGCGCTATTTCCTGGCGCACAAACTCGGGTGTGATGTGTGTCTTGATGCCCAGCTCTTCGCAGTTCATGTTCTCGCGTATGGCCACATATTCCATTTCGGGAGTGATAATGCCTGCCTTGGCGTAAGCCATCTGGGTGATGCCGCCCTCGCAATGGGGGCGCTTCTCTATCCAGGAGCGGCGCATGGGTGGCAGTCCTTTGTGGAGGTCCACCTTGTAGTTGGGGTCTGTGTAGGGGCCACTCGTGTCGTAGATGTAGACAGGAGCGTTGGGTTGCATGTGGGGAATACCCTTTTCGTCGCGGGTAACGGTAGGGGTGAGGTTCACTTTGGTCATTCCCACGCGAATGTCGGGATATATCTTTCCCTGCATATACGCCTTTTCTCTCTTGGCGTAGGCTTTGTTGTCGTTTGGCATGTCTGTTGTCGGTTGGGAGTGGACGCGGCGGTCGGTGAGAAGCCTGGCAACGTGTTTCTTCCGCTGTCTTGGCTCACAGTAGGCACGCAGCCCACTCGGAATGAATCAATTAATGTCTGTATTAACTAAGGAACTCTGTGAGTGGTGAACTGGCTTCGGCGGCGTCGCACACGGCACCCAGTCCTGCCTCAAAGGCACGTCGGCCACATATCACGGCTTCCTTGAAAGCCTTGGCCATTTCCACTGGGTCGCCAGCCACGGCGATGGCTGTGTTGACGAGACAGGCGTCGGCACCCATTTCCATGGCTTCTGCCGCATGGCTTGGCGCGCCAATGCCTGCATCCACCACCACGGGCACTGTGGCTTGCTCAATAATTATCTGGAGGAAATCTTTCATGCGCAGTCCCTTGTTGGTGCCGATAGGTGCTGCGAGGGGCATTACTGTGGCAGCTCCAGCCTCTTCAAGGTGCTTGCAGAGTGTGGGGTCGGCCTGGCAGTAGGGCAGCACCACGAATCCCATCTTCACCAGTTGCTCGGTAGCCTTCAGTGTCTCTATCGAGTCTGGCAGGAGGTAGCGTGGGTCGGGATGAATTTCCAGCTTGAGCCAGTTGGTGCCGAATGCCTCGCGTGACATTTGGGCGGCAAACACGGCTTCTTCGGCATTGCGAACGCCACTGGTGTTGGGGAGCAGTTGGATATTGGGAGCTTGCGTGATGTGTGTCAGCAGGTCGTCGTTGGCATCATTCAGCTCGATGCGTTTCATGGCTACAGTCACCATTTCCGTTTCCGAAGCCTTGATGGCCTGAGCCATTAGTGTGTTGTTGTTGAATTTTCCTGTACCCAGGAACAGGCGTGAATTGAACTCGCGGCCTGCGATTGTCAGCTTTTCCATAAAACTTGTGTTAACTTGTTAGTTGTTAATTGTTACTTGTTGTCTGTAATGTGACATTCCTCCATCAGTGCCAGCAAGTGGCGGGTCATATCCACAGGCAGGTCGTCATTCATGATGGCACCGCTCAGTGCGATGCCGTCAATGCCTGTCTGCATGAGTTGCGGAATGTCGTCGAGTGTGATGCCTCCGATGGCTATCAGGGGCAGACGGATGTCTTCTTTCTTCATCTGTGCGATTATGCGACGGTAGCCGTCTAGTCCTAAAACGGACGAAAGCTTTTCCTTGGTGGTGGTGAAGCGGAAGGGACCACAGCCTATATAGTCGGCCCCATTGTGGGCATGGGCTCGCACGTCGTCAATGGTGTTGGCAGTGCCGCCGATGATGAATGAGGTTCCGAGAATTTGGCGGGCTTGGTCAATGGGCATGTCATTCTTGCCCAGGTGCACGCCGTCGGCTCTCAGTTCTCGAACCAGTTGCACCCTGTCATCGATGATGAACGTGGCGCCCTTTTCGCGGCACATCTGTTGCACTTCCAAGGCCACGGGCCGCACCTCGTCGTCCGTGGCTCCCTTCATGCGCAGCTGTATCCATCTGCATCCGCCTTCGAGTGCCATGCGGCATCCGTCGGCATAGCCTAAGCGACTGTTGTGGTGGGAAATGAATTGGAGTGTCATCGTCTTTCTATCCGCCGCAGACGGCTTTGATGATCAGAATGTTATCGCCTTCACTCACGGTAGTCTTGTCCCAATCCGTGCGGGGCACCATGTGGTTGTTCACTGCCACGGCTACGCCTTTTTCGGGCAGTGACAGTTCGGCTGCCAAACTGAGGAGTTGCTGCGACTCTACTTCGGTTGGCTTGTTGTTGATGTTCACTTTCATAGTCTTTTCGCTTTGCTGTTAAGTTGTTAAACAATGTGTAGCAACTTGTCCTGAAGCGTTTGTCCGAACGAAAGCATCTCTTCTTGAAACGAGTGAAGCCCCTATTCCTTCTGCCTTTTAATAAAAGGTATGAAACGGAATAGGGGCTTCCTTGAAGAATATTGAAGATCTATCATTTCCCTGCGTCAGCATTACCTGCATCAGGTGATATGGGTATCATCTCAGCCGAATCGTCATCAGCACCCCGTGATAAGTTGTTCTTTCCAACTGCAAAATAACAAAGAATAATCCACTTGTGCAAGTTTTATGCCGAAAACTTTAGCGTTTCCGCCGATTGCCGGCGTAAGCTTTGGTCTATCCTTTAGGATGCTGTGAGCCATTTCGCAGGCGCTACAATTCTATCTTTCCGCACATGGAGGCAAACTGACACGTGGCGCATCTGTCTACGTCCGGAGTGGGTTCGAAGCCGATAGTAGGCTCAAAGATTTCTTCCAGCAAATGCTTGAGAGATGCTTGGTAGTCTTGGACGTAGTCGGCTATGTCGTAGATGGGGTCTTTGCCGAACTTGAGCGTCGGGTCGTAGTCCTTGCTTCCTGCATGCTGGATGAAGAGCAAGGCGGGCGATACTGCATAGTGGCCGGGATTCTCTTCTGCCGATTGGCGCACAATAGTGCTGTAGAGCATGGCTTGCAGATAGTAGTTGCTGTGCTTCGGAATGTAGAGTGGGTCGAACACACACTCCGGTGATTTCAGCGGAGTCAGGTCGCCTGCCGATGTCTTGTAGTCGATGACACGCAGTCGGGGCATGGCATGTTGGCTGTCTACCTCGTCGAGACGGTCTATGGTTCCGCCTATGTTCACGGTGCGGGGGCCTGCCGACGTCATGATTTCCATCTGGGTGGTTACCTTGTATTCCAGTCCCCGGATGGTGAAGGGGGCCAGGCGGGCGTCTATGCGGAGCAGCTGCACCAGGTATTGCAGAATCACCTCGCGGTTGAGAAGTTGGAGTCCGTTGTATTCAGGCCTGTATTTGCTGCCGGGTTTCAGCTGGAACAGGCACTCTTCAAAGGCTCTGTCCACTATGGGCAGCAGCTGTTCCGGATGTTGGAGGTAGGGCGTGATGTCTGCTTCATGCAGTGTGTTCCTGCTCCGTTGTGTGTAGAATATTTCCGCTGCCTTGTGGAATATGTTGCCGAACATTCGGCTGTCAATCGTTTCCGCATCCGTCTGGTCTGGTTCTCGGAGTTGGCATACATAGGTGTAGAAGAAACTGATTGGGCAGCGCAGATAGGTGTTGATGGCTGTCGGCGAGAGGGTGCTGTCGCGCCCCATGGCGTCGAGTCGTTTCATCACCAGTTCGTCCTTTTCTATTTTCGTGAACAGTTGCTTGCCTGTTTGCTGTCCTGCCTGCAGCGACAGTTTGCTCACCTTGTGGTTGCCCTCTACGAGTTGCTGGAGCATGAAGCGGCTCATTTCGCCCTTATTGGTGCCTTCCGTGCTGGAGTTGTAGCAGATGGTCACGTCGGTGGCGCGCTGAAGGAGTGAGTGGAAGTAGTAACTGTAGATGGCTACCTTGTTTTCTACGGTGGTGAGTCCGTAGGCCTTGCGGATGGCATGGGGGATGAACGACGAGTCGTTGACGCCCTTCGGCATGTTCCCCTCGTTGCACGAAAGCAGGAGCACATGGTCGAAGTCGAGGTTGCGGGTCTCGAGTACGCCCATCATCTGCAGCCCTATGGCCGGTTCACCATGGAAGGGAATGGTGGTCGACTCTATCACTTGCACCAGCAAGCGGGTGAACGTGTTGACTGTTACATTGAGTTCGCCGTTGGCGAAGAGGTCGGCAAAGGGAGTGAGAAGCGTGTACATGCGGAACACGGATTCCTGGAAAAGCGGGTCGTTGGAGTCGGCTCCGCCACGTGCCACGGCCGAGAGAATAAGTTGGAGGGCGGTGGTGAGTGATTGCAGGTCGTTGACGTCGACAGGGTTGAAGAGCAACTTCATGCCTTCACTCGCAATCATCTCTTCTTCAGAAGGATAGTATTTATGCTCTTCGTTGAGTTTCTGCATCACTTCCTGTGCCTCTGGACATACGAATCGGGCATAGGGATGGCGCAGCAGATGGTTGACGAAATAGAGCAGATAGCGGTGACGTTCGGGTTGATGACCCATGGTGTGGAGGGTGAGATACTGCCTGACCAGTGAAGTGACAGGCGTATGTGCCAGTGGGTAGCCGAGCGTGACGTTGAGTTCTTTCACCTGTTCGGGAATGCAATGTATGGCTGTCTTGAGGAGCGACTCGTCGCAGAGCACAATGGCAGTGCGGTTGCCGTCGCCGATGCGGTTGCCTTGCTGTAGCCATTCGCTGATGTAGCGTGCCTGGCTGGCCTCTGTGGTGGCCGACACGTAGGTGACATTCTTGGGCTTTGACATTTGCCCGAAGATGTCCGTGTTGTCCGTGTTGAGCTCATTGGGGAAGTCTGCCAGATATTGCGCTATGTAGCGTCCCGCCTCGCCAGTCTCGCTGTGCTTGCCGTCCCGGGGCATGTAGGAGTAGTCGAAATCCCAGTAGAAGTGGGCCTTGCCTTGCTTGCGGATGCTGCTGAACAGCACCTGTTCCACGCGCTGCAGCATGTTGAATCCCACGAAAACATAGGTCTGGTACTTGAAGTCCACGTCTTTTGCCTCTGCCACCTCGCGGTAGAGGTTGCCCTCGTAGGCAAGTCCCTGTTGGGCGAGTTGACTGTTGAAGCGGTGGTAGATGTCGGCAAAGTGGCACCACAACTGGAGAAAACGCTGCTTGAGTTGGCTGTCCTTGTCGTCGAGCACGCAGTGGAAGAAGTGTTCCACGAGTTCTTTCTGTTCTGCAGAAAGGTAGCTCACGTCGTCGAGGGCGTGAATGTCGCGCAGGTTGGCGAACACCCGGTCAGCATCCGCCATGTTCTTGTCGATGTCGTCGAAGTCGGCCAGGAGCAACTGTCCCCAACCATAGAACTTGTCGAGCGTCTCGTCCATGCCCGTCTCAGCCACGAATGCCTTGTGGAGTTCGCAGATGAGCTTGAGTGGGTTGGCCACGGTACGCTTGCTGTGCTGCCGGAATAGGTCGCTGATGGTGATGTAGTGGGGGCTCCAAACAGGTCTGTCGCTCAGCCGTGCCAGGTGCTGGTTGAGGAAGAGAGAGGCGCGTTTGTTGGGGAATACCACTGCCACGTGGGCAAGGTTCTCGCCGTATTTGTCTATCAAGTCTTGTGCTACGTGTTCAAGAAATGTTTGCATAGGTGTCGTTGTGTTTCAGTTTTGTTGTTTGGGGAAGGATGGTTGTTCTTGCAGCCGTTTGCGACTGGCTACTGGTTACCGGAGGTTTACTTTCTCCAGCCGGTTGTCCTTGACGTACCAGAGCATGCCGCTCACGTTGGGATAGTTCATGCTCTGGAGCAGTTGCATGTAGCCTTTCACTTGCTCGGCATGCTCCGGACGCGGGTGACCGAACTTGAAGTCTACCACGCGAGTCTCCTTGTCGTTGCTCACCACTCGGTCGGGTCTGTATTCTGTGGTGCGCCCTTGGCTGTTGGTGGTGAGAATGGTACACTCGTTGAATACGTTCCATTCGGGAGCGAAGAGTTCCGCCACTTCCGGATTTTTTAGGCCTTGCTCAATGGCTTGCTTCACGTCTTGCGGAGTGATGCCCACGCCGTAGAGGGTGCCTTCCTCCTTGAGTTCCGCCAATACCCGGGGCAGGTCGTCGAGCGTCTCGATGCGTGAGAAGATGGCGTGGAGCACGTTGCCCAGCTGTATGTAGTGACTGCGGCTGGTCATGTCGTCCTCTTCTTCTTCGTTTTGTGTGAAGGCTTTACTCTTGTTGCTTTGCCTGAACTCCACCGGTACTGCGTGGGTCGACACTTGCAGGTGATGGTCTTCGGAAGGCTGTAGAAACACGTTGTCGGTGTGTTTCTGCTCCTTCTCCTCCGCCACATGCAGCTGTCCGTAGCTGAAGTGAAAGCCTATGACTTCTCCTTCCTCGTCGGTGGCTTCTTCCCAAAGGGCGCCGTCGAGTTCGTCCGACAGCTGTGGAAGCACGTTTTCGAGCAGGAGGCTTCGCTTGTTGCGCTCGCCCAGACTGCCCACGACGAAGAGGTTGTGGCCAGCGCGGGTGAATGCCACATAGAGCAGGTTGAGGTTGTCCACCATGTTCTGAAGCCTTTCGTGGGCGTAGTCGGCTTCGTAGATGGAGTCGGCGAGGCGCGAGCTGTAGTTCACGGGCACGATGGGCAGTTGGTTGAAGGGGGCTTCCTTGGGCTTGCACCATAGTATATAGTTGTAGAGTTCGAGTCTCCAATCACAGAAGGCGAGGATTACGTTGTCGAACTCCAGGCCCTTGCTCTTGTGCACCGAGACGATGCGTATGCCGTCTGCCACGTCGCTCTGTATGGTTTTGTTGGCGTAGTCCTGGTCCCAGAGGGTGAGAAAGGTGCTTATGTCGGCCACGTTGTCCGACAGATAGTCGGCCACCAGGTCGTAGAAGGCGCAGATGAAGGCACTCTGTTCGGCAATGCGGTCAAGGCGGAAGAGCTGGTAGATGCGGTCCACCATGTCGGCAAAGGGCAGCGTGGTGAGCGTCTCGCGCTCTTTCACAAAGTCGGAAGGCAGGAGCGTGTCAAGGTCTTGGTCGTCGGCAAAGCACTCCGCGTCGCTGAGATTGTCGCCTCCAATGGCTTGCCAGTACTTCACAAGGGTGGCTTTAGTGAGGCGATCGTCGGGCATGACGAGGGTGCGCAGGGCACTGATGATGAGGCGTACGGCCTGTGAGGAGCCGAGTCTGAACGCCTCGTCCGACACGATGGTCACCTCGGGCATACGCATGGCGAGCCATTCAGCAATGAGTGGGATGTGCTTGTTCGCTCTCACGAGAATGGCTATCTGGTTCTGCTTGACACCCTTGTCGAGCAGTTCACGGATGATGTCCTCCACGCTCTTGCAGACGGATGCCGGCGACTTGTCTTCCAGGAGCATGGCGTCGACCAGTCCTACAGGCCTGTCGGCATTCGGAAGCTGCTGTTCCACGTCGGCATAAGCCTTGGTTATCTGACTGCTTTCCTCGTTGCCCTCGTTGTCGAGATTCCTGGCTTCCAGTTGTGCAGCGAGGGTGAAGAAGGCGTTGTTGAACTTCACGACCGACTGGCTCGAGCGGTAATTGGTTTGGAGCGAAGTGATGTGGAGTTGACGGTCGGGCTGCGGAAACTGCTGTTCGATGTTGTTGAGCAGCTGCCAGTCGCCCGACCGCCAGCGGTAGATGCTCTGTTTCACGTCGCCCACGATGAGTGAGCCTTGTTCTTCATGGCTCATGCACTCGTCGAGGAGCACCTTGAAGTTCTGCCACTGCACGGTACTTGTGTCCTGAAACTCGTCTATCATGATGTGCTCCAGCCGTGAGCCAATCTTTTCATATATAAAAGGTGAGTCGCCTGTTCCAGCTATAAGCTGGTGGAGCAGGCTCTGGGTGTCGCTGAGCAGGAAGCGGTTGTTGTCGGCGTTGATTTGCGCTATGCGTGTGCTGATGGCCTTGAGCAGACGCAGCTGGTTGATGTTTTTCAGGGTGATGTCTGCCGAGATGTATTGTCTGTAGAGCTTCTTCCGCAGCCGTTCGCCGTTGGCAAGTTGCTGGCAGAGTTCGGGTGCCAAGTTGGCCACCAGCTCCTTGATGTCGCTGGTGTTTGATTTCTTCACCCAC
The DNA here is from genome assembly GCA_905198745.1 of uncultured Prevotella sp. GTDB lineage: Bacteria > Bacteroidota > Bacteroidia > Bacteroidales > Bacteroidaceae > Prevotella. Next base: position 12,785 of record CAJKDU010000046.1, read on the forward strand.
TTGTTGGGGTCTTCCATAGCTTCCGCCACACGGGTGCCTGTAGCCGACTTGGGGTTGAGGTCGCCGTTGTAGAGCTTGGCGAAGTAACCGGCAGGTCCGGAGGCGCCATATGGGAAGTCGCTCACTTCGAGTCCCTCGCATCTGATGGTCTCGAGAAAAGTCTCGCCGATGAGCTTGATGCCGTCTTCCGCATTGCTCTTGACCTTGTGCAGCGTGTCGTACAGCTGCTTGAAGAATCCCGGCTGTTCCAGTGCAGCCTCGGTCTCCTTCCGGTTCTCCTTGTAGATATCCTTGAAGATGTTGCGTCCGAAACTCTTGATGGCGCCTATCACGTTCCACGATCGGTCCTCGCGAATGTTCTCCATCACATATTCCTTTATCCACTGCAGGATGGGCGATGAGCTGTCCAGACTCTCCACAAGTTCGTCTACCGCCTGTTCTTCTACCTGGGTGTCGTTGAGCCCGATGCGGAGATTGGGCGTGAGGTCGAGTTCGCGGGCCAGATTGCGCATCACACTTTGGAAGAACGTGTCGATGGTCTGCACGCGGAAGTAGTTGTAGTTGTGGAGCAGCAGTGTGAGGGCGAGCCGTGCTTGCCGGCGCACCTGTTCGTGTCCAAGGCCGAGGTCGCGCATCACGATGTCGGCATAGGCGCGCGAGTCGGGCAGGTCTTCGGCTATGCCGTAGAGTTGCGAGAGTATGCGGGTCTTCATTTCCTCGGTGGCCTTGTTGGTGAAGGTCACGGCGAGAATGGAACCGTATCCGTAAGGGTTGGCTATCAGTTGTTTGATGTACTCCACGGCAAGCGTAAATGTCTTGCCGCTTCCGGCACTTGCCTTGTATACGGTCAGTGGTTTTTGCATTATTCTTTGGTTTATGTTAGTATTGAGGTTACCATTTTGAGAAGAGTTCGAAGCCCATCTTGAACCCGAACCCGTCGAAGTGGGTATTGCGCATGGCGGCAAAGACGCCCATGGAGAAAAGGCGGTTGGTGAATCCGTAGCCGTATTCCATGTAGGGGTGCAGGTGGCGCACAGCGAGTGCGCTGCAATAGATGCGCTCGCTCTCCACAAGACGCCCCACACCGGGTAGCCACGACAGGAGCATGAGGGGCGACTCGTAGGTCATGTTGGCCCGGATGTAGTAGTCGGACGCATTATACCAGTTACTGTTGAGCAATTCGAATCCGCCCGACCAGTCGTCGTTCCATCCTCCGGGTATGTTGTTGTCGCGGAAGTTGGAGTAGTCGAGGAAATACTGCTTGTCGGCCTTCGATGTGTAGAAGCCTCCACCCAGTCGGAGCGACACGGAGCGCATGCATTTCATGCGGTGTATGTAGCTGCCGTCGAACTCCCAGCGGGTGTAGCGCGAGTCGCTGTGGACTACGCCTCGTATGCCCTGTTCGTAGTCGATGGTGAAGATGGGACCACGATAGTACCAGGGGCGCACCTGTAGTTCAACGAAAGGCGCGAAACTATTGTATCTCAGTGGCTTGCCGGCAGCCAGGAACGATTCTTTGTTGACGGCTGTTCGGCGATAGAAGATGAACCCCGTCTTGAGTCCGAAGCGCCGGGTGATGTCAATGCAGTTGAGGAAACGCAGGTGTCCCTGCTTGAAGTAGTCCAGGTGCATGGCATCCCAGTCGATGGTGTCGTTGCGCTCTGCCTTCACTTGTTCGAGCACTTTTGAGTTGGTGATGCGGTTGCCGTTGCCCAGTTCTGCCTCCACGTAGCCGTTGTGGCGCACGTCGTAGTTCCATCTGAAGGGCAGGCTGTAGTAGAACTGCTTGAGCTTGAACGAGTAGCCGCCCTTGAATCTGAGCGACAGGGCATTGTTGTCGTTGAAGAGATAACTGCCGCGCACGTCAAACTTGTAGGTCAGTCCACGTCGCTTGCTGAAGCCCAGGTAGAGCGGGTTCATGATGGGCGAGATGCGGAAAGAGCCCTGGTTGTTCTTGCCGAAGTTCTGCTTCACACGGTCCACCAGGTTCTTGCCCACCAGATCCCAGAGTATGGCTTTGGTCTTGCTCTTCCGTTTGGGCGCGCCCGACGCCATGGCCGCCAGCGAGTCGTGGCGGGCGTAGATGGAAAGGTCTATGGAGTCGAGCGGTTCGGGACGCATGCACTCCATCTGCTTGCGCGGCGAGAGCGAGTCGGGTGGGGTGATGGCATCGCCCTTGGCGCATACCACCGAACGCATACGGCAGCGCACCTTGTTGCCCAGATAGCAGAAGGTGGTGACCACCTCACAGGTGTGTGGCAGCAGACTGCCTATTCCTTCCTTTCCCATTTCCACGTTGAGCTGGAAGCGCATCATGTCGTATTCGCCTTTCATCTCACCGTTGAGTATTCTTCCTGTAGTATAGTCAATCGTGGCAAATCCGCTTACTGTCTGTGTGTTACGTCTTTTTGGCCGAAACGATACCACAGCCTTGTTGCCGGGCAGCAGACTGGTGCGGTAGCGATAGAAATGACGGTTGTGGCGGTTGAACGGCGAGAGCAGGTTGCGGTGGACGATGGTGGTGCCGTAGACATCGGGCGTAAGATACTGTAGCAGGGTGGCAAACACGGTTTTGTTGCGTGGCATGGTGCCTGTGGAGGTGAGCGTTCGCGACGGATGGTTGTCCATGGATTGGAAGTCCATTTCGTTTATGCTTTCGGCAATAAATTCCCGTTCCTTGCCACGTGCCACGAGATATAGGTCGGGCACAGTCATCAGTAGCGGGTTCTTCTTGTCTATGTGGAAGCGCAGCCGGGTGTAGATGGTAGACCGGTGGGCGCATCCAGTGGTGTCGACAGAGGCTGCGTAGGTGAACAAGCGTCGCAAGGCAACGGTGTCTGTCTTCACCTTGGCACAGACCATGAGGGGCATCATCTCCAGGCAGAAAATGATGGCGCCAAGTTGTAGATGTCTCCATGGTCTGTCCACGTGATTTGTTTTTTGATAAGAGTCCTTGCCGTCCGTCTTGTATAAGTCTTCGAGTTGCAGGCGCTAAGCCTACGAGTTGCAGGTGCTAAGTCTACGAGTTGCAGGTCGTTACTGGCAGACTAACACATCGCTACAGGCAGAGTAGCCCATCGTTAATGTCACACTAACCATCTCCTGTCCTTCGTGGAAGTCATCAGCATGCCCTTTTCCTCACATGTTTAGGCTCCGCCCTTTACTCTTGTTTTCCGGCATTGGCCTTGAGAAAAGCTTCGGCCCTTTCCAAGTCTTGGGGCGTGTCTATGCCCACGGTCTCCACGTCGGTGAGTCCCACCTTGATGCGATAGCCGTTCTGAAGCCATCTCAACTGCTCCAGACTTTCCGCCTTCTCAAGGCTCGACTGCGGCAGACGGGTCAGCTCGGCGAGCACTTCGCGACGGTAGGCATAGAGTCCGAGATGCTTGAGGAAAGGGTAGTGGAGGAGCCATTCGCCCTCTTCCACACCTCTTATGAAAGGAATGACACTCCGACTGAAGTACATGGCGCACTGTCGGTTGTCGAGTACAATCTTGGGCGAATTGGGGTTTTTCATGGCTTCCACGCTTTCAAACGGCTTGCCGAGCGTAGCTATTTGTGTGTCGGGGTCGTCGAAACAGCGGCACACCGACTCTATCTGTGACCGCTGGATGAACGGCTCGTCACCCTGCACATTGACAATCACGTCTGCCTGGCAACCGAGTTTCTCCACGGCCTCCTCTATTCTGTCAGTGCCGCTCTTGTGGTCCGTGCGTGTCATCACCGCCTTGCCGCCGAAGCCTTCCACCGTCTGGAAGATGCGTTCGTCGTCGGTGGCCACGTAGGCATCGTCGAGTACGGCCGACACCTGTTCATACACGCGCTGGATGACGGGCTTTCCGCCCAACAAGGCCAGAGGCTTTCCCGGAAAGCGAGACGAGGCATATCTGGCTGGTATAATACCTGTAAATTTCATAATTTCTGTCGTTAATCACCGCAAAATTAATGAATATCTTGGAAAATAGCTAAAAAAACGTGGTTGAATGTAAACAATATCGGAATAAATTATTACTTTTGGGGGTGAAATTAGAAAAACAGAATCGAAACGTGAACAACAACTTAATATTATTCCTCCTTCTTCTCTTTCCATCGGCATCCTTCGCCCAGAAGATCACACTCGGCTCCTGTACCACGCGCGACAACGGTCAGTACAAGGGCGAGATGGTGTGCGGCAAACCTCATGGCAAGGGACAAACGGTCTTCAAGAACGGCGACGTGTATGAAGGCGAATACGTGAAAGGCAAGCGCCAAGGCTTTGGCGTCTACACATTCTCCGACGGCGAAAAGTATGAAGGACAGTGGTTCCAGGACCAGCAGCACGGAAAAGGCACCTACTACTTTGCCAACAACAACAAGTATGTGGGTCTGTGGTTCCGCGACTATCAGCAGGGCCACGGCGTCATGTACTACTACAACGGAGACAAGTATGAGGGCGACTGGTTTCAAGACCACCGCAACGGACACGGCAAGTACACCTTTGCCGGCGGCGCCTATTATAACGGCCTTTGGCTCAACGACAAGAAAGAAGGCAAGGGCGTGTTCGATTGGGGCGACGGCACCACCTACGACGGCATGTGGAAGGACAACCAGCGGTCGGGCAAAGGCGTGAACCGCTATGCCGACGGCGATGTCTACACCGGCGAATGGCTCAACGACATACAGAACGGCAAGGGCATCTACAAGTTCCAGAACGGCGATGTGTATGAAGGCGACTACGTGCAGGGCGAACGTACCGGCATGGGCATATTCCGCTATCAGAACGGCGACAGATACACAGGCCACTTCAGCGAAGGCGACAAAGAGGGACATGGCACCCTGCAGTGGAAGAACGGCGACGTGTATGACGGCGACTGGAAGGGCGACACTCAGAATGGCCACGGCAAGCTCACCAAGAAAAACGGCGACGTATACGATGGGCAGTTCAAGAACGGAGTGCTCGACGGAGAAGTCATCATCCACTTTGCCGACGGCTCCAAGTTCAAGGGCACCTATCGGGCAGGCAAGCGCAACGGTGCTGCCATAGAGGAATCGAAAGACGGAGTGCGCTTTGAAGGCAACTATGTGGACGACCAGCGCGACGGCAAGTTCGTGGAAAAAGACCGCAACGGACAGATTACGGCTCGCGGCACCTACAACATGGGCTACCGACAGGAATGACAACAACAAACTAATCCATAAAAAAACTACAAAAAAATGATTATCGACACAATTGAAAATCTCAAGAAGTACGAGAGTGTGAACCCTCTTTTTAAAGAGGTAGTGAAGTTTATCAGCGAAAACGACCTCAACAGCCTTGAGGCCGGCAAGCACTATATCGTTGACAAGGACCTCTTTGTCAACATCACTGATGCCAAGGGACGCGCCAAGGAAGCTGCCACCATCGAGACACACAAGAACATGATCGACATCCAGATTCCGCTCGACGGCAACGAGACCTTCGGCTATACGCCCACAGAGGACCTGCCCGAACTCGAATACAACGCCGAGAAAGACATCACCAAGTATGGCGACCTCATGGCACAGAGCTACATCACCTGCCGTCCCGGCATGATGGCTATCTTCTTCCCACAGGACGGTCACGCTCCCTGCATCTCTGACAAGGAGACCATCCACAAGGCTATCTTCAAGGTGAAGGTTTGCTAAATCACTACGGACGGACAGGCTTGAAACGACAGCGGTTTGGTCTGCATCTCATGTGGACAGACCGGCCTTTCATAGCCTGTCCGCCTTCTTTCATCCCGTGATCCTTATTTCCTAATTAGTACTGATGCGATAAAATCGCATGGTTATTAAAATTCATCAAATAAAGTG
>CAJKDU010000047.1 GCA_905198745.1 uncultured Prevotella sp.
TTTTTTAAAAGGAGTGTATGGAGACGATTCCTACGACCTCCCGTTCGCTTGACCATTATTATCACATAAACGGGGATACCTTTGAAAAGCAATACAAGGAAGTGCTCAGTGGCTATCGTGAATGGTCAGAGCTCTCGCATGCAGAAGACTGGCTGGTTTTTCCCGACAACATAGGTGAAAGCATTTGCATTGACGAAACGGCTCCAAGCAATGGAGAGTTGTACACAATAGTAAGCAACAGATCTTCACGTGGAGGTAAGGGAACTCTCATTGCCATTGTAAAAGGCGTGGCTGCAGATGTTGTCACAGAAGCACTTATGCGCATTGACGAGGACAAGAGGCGGATGGTTAAGGAAATAACAATGGATATGTCCAATTCCATGCGACTTATTGCCAAACGCTGTTTTCCGAATGCCATGCGCACCATAGACCGCTTTCATATACAGAAACTTGCCTGTGATGCCTTGCAGGAAATGCGAATTGCGCATAGGTGGGATGCCATCCAAGCAGACACAGAGGCTAGGGAAGAAGCCAAATGCTTGGGTGAAGCATACACTCCAATTGTACTTGCAAACGGTGATACCCACAAGCAGTTGCTTGCTCGCAGTAGGTATCTGCTTTTCAAATCAGCAGACAAATGGACAGAAAGTCAAAAACAAAGAGCAGAGGTTCTCTTTGAAACGTATCCGGATCTTAAAGAGGCTTATTCTCTCACACATTCACTAAGAATGATATTTTCCAAGAATACCATCAAAGACGCAGCAAGACTCTCGCTTGCACGCTGGTATAACAAAGTGGACGATTCTGGTTTTAAGAGTTTCAATGTTATTGCAGCTACACTTCACGAGCATTATGATGAAGTATTGAACTTCTTTGTTAACAGATCTACTAATGCCTTTGCCGAGTCATTCAATGCTAAAGTCAAGGCGTTTAGAGCTGCTTTAAGAGGAGTAACGGATATAAAATTCTTTCTCTTTAGACTTACTAAACTATATGCTTAATCCCCTTGGTTTATCGGGTGAGCCCATATATGTCCTCTTTGGCAGGCATGGTTTCTTCTTCGTCGCCGGTTATCTGTTCATAGTATTGCTCCCAGGAATATGTGGCTTGGGCATGGATAATAGGCAATCTAAAGAAGAAAAGGAGAATGCAGGTTAACAAGATATGCTTCATGAAGTTGGCTTGAGGTTATATGTAGCGCATTAATATATCCCAAACAGCTACGATGTGACAAATGCTTCCAGCCAAGACGAAGAAATGGAAAACCGTGTGCATGAACCGCTTCTTGTTGATGCTGTAGAACACGGCGCCCGTGATGTAGCAAACACCCTCGGCAATGATCCAAGATACGGCACCGGGACCCGCACTGTCGAAAAGCGGCTTGAAAGCCACAAGTACGCTTAGTCCCATACCAATGAAACAAAAGGTTTCCAGATTGCTGTGGGCTTTAAGTTTAACGAAACTCATCACTGTACCGGCAATGGCACAAGCCCAAATGAAGATGAAAAGGCTCCATCCCCAATAGTCTTGTTGCCGAAGGGCGATGAGCGTGATGGGGGAATAGCTGCCTGCAATATGCCAATAGATGGCGGCATGGTCCCACTTGCGCAATCTTTCTTTCCATTTGCTCCATGCCGACATGGCGTGATAGACCGTGGAGGCAATATAGGAACAGAGCATGCCGAAAAGATAGAGCACCACTCCGGCTGTGGCCCATCCGTCCTCGTGCCTGCTGCAAAAGACAAGGAAAGCAATACCCATGGCCACACCCAGCACAATGCCGCCAAAGTGTGACCACGAGTTCCAAAGTTCTTCTTTATGGTTGAAAAATATAGGCTTCATTTATTTGTCGTCAGCAATGGTGAAGTCAAGCTGGCGTTTCTCAATATTGGCGCGTGCCACCTTAATCCTGATAGCGTCGCCCAACTGGTACTTGTGATGGTGACGTCGCCCTACAAGACAATAGTTGCGTTCGTCGAAATCGTAATAGTCGTCGTCCAGGTCGCGCATGGGAATCATTCCTTCACAGTGGTTCTCGTCAATCTCAGCATAGATGCCGAACGATGTGATGCCGCTGATGTGTGCATCGTAGGTCTCGCCAAGTTTGTCACCCATGAATTCTACCATCTTATATTTGATGGAGTCGCGTTCTGCATTTTGGGCAATCTGTTCCATCTCGCTGGAGTGTTCACACAGTTCCTCGTAGTGTTCCTTGTTGGCTGAACGTCCGCCTTGCTGGTATTTGGTGAGCAGACGATGTACCATAGTGTCGGGATAACGGCGGATAGGACTGGTGAAATGAGTGTAGTACTCGAAGGCCAGGCCGTAGTGTCCGATGTTGTGCACGCTGTATTTTGCCTTCATCATGGCGCGCAAGGCTACCAGTTCTATCAGGTTTTGTTCCCGCTTGCCGGCACATTGATCCATCAGCTTGTTCAGAGCACGAGCGCTTTCTCCCTTCGTATTGGTAGACTTCATCTTGTATCCGAACTTCACGATGAACTGCCGGAGTGTTTCCAGTTTCTGTGGGTCGGGTGCGTCGTGTATACGATAGGGCAAGGTCTTGGGCTTTTGTCCTTTTTTAACTTTGCCCACACTCTCAGCCACCGTCTTGTTGGCGAGTAGCATGAACTCCTCTACCAACTTGTTGGCATCCTTTGATTTCTTGTAGTAGCAACGTGTAGGATGTCCTTTCTCGTCTATGTCAAAGTGAAGCTCTTCACGGTCGAATTTCACCGAGCCGTTTTTGAATCTCTTCTCGCGCAGCTTCTTGGCCAGTCTGTCGAGAGTGACAAGTTCTGTAGCCAGTTCTCCTTGATAGCCACCTTTGGGTGCTGGTGGAGCAGGCTGTCCAGTGCTGTCGATTACTCCATTGTCTTCCAGTATTTTCTGCACCTCTTCATAACAGAAGCGTCTGTTAGACTTGATAACCGTATGCACGAGTCGCCAACTTCTAATCTCGGCGTCCTCGTCAAGGTCAAAGATGACGCTATAGGCCAGCTTCTCTTCGTCAGGGCGTAAGGAGCACACGAAATTGCACAGGTGTTCTGGCAGCATGGGTATAGTGCGGTCTACGAGATAGATGCTCGTGGCTCGTTTCACGGCTTCCTTGTCAATGATGGAACCTTCCGTGACATAGTGGGAAACGTCGGCAATATGTACGCCTACTTCCCACAATCCATTGTCGAGCTTGCGGATAGAAAGTGCATCGTCAAAATCCTTGGCATCGTGCGGGTCGATGGTCATTGTGCAGACATTGCGGAAGTCTTCGCGCTCCTTGTAGTCTTGTTCGGTGATTTCACCGGTTATCTTGTTGGCAGCTTCTTCCACTTTCTGTGGATACTTGTAAGGCAGTCCATATTGGGCAAGGATGGCGTTCATCTCCACATCGTTGTCACCCATCTGTCCAAGCACGTCAACCACTTCTCCGACAATGTTCTTTGAGTCTTTGGTAGGCCATTGGGTAATCTTGACTACAGCCTTGTCGTTGGTCTTGCCACCTTTGAGTTTGCTCTTGGGTATGAAAATGTCGCTTACATAGAGATTGCCTTCTGGAACAAGAAAAGCAATGTCCTTGTTCACTTTCAGTTTGCCCACGAAAGTATCCTTGGCATGGGAAATGATTTCCACGACCATAGCCTCCTTGATGTGGTTGCGGCGACGGGCCATCATGGTGACTTTTACTTTGTCGCCATTGAGGGCAAACATGGAGTTGCGTTCAGCCACAAAGATTGGTTCACCGCCTCCCTCGGGAATGAATGAGTTTTTGCCGTTGGCTTTCCGCACGAAGGTACCTTCCTGCACCTGACCTTTAGTATTGAGTTTGTATGAGTTGTCGCTTACCTTGACCAGAAAGTCATCAAAAGCCATGTCGTCCATGATGTCAATGGCGAGCATTTTCAATGGATGCGTGTTCAGGTTAAGGGACTTGAATATCTGCTTGAAGCTAATTGTTTCGTCGGGTCTCGACTGGAAGAAGCTCTCCAGCTTTGGCGCAAGCTGCTTCTTCGTCATCCTTTTACCGCCTTTTTTTCCTTTTCCCATAGTCTTGGATATTAATGTTGTTTGTGTGCAAATTAACGAAATAAAATTGATATTGACAAAAGAAAGGCTTTATTTTTTAGTTACAGACGGCTAAAAGGCTAAAGATAAGTCGTTTTATTTTGCGTTGTCTTTAAAATCGGTTACCTTTGCACTTTCTAAGTTTCTAACAGTCTTGTAAATATGGAAATTGCAAAACGTGAGAGAAAAATTTACCGTGTCACATTCATGGGTGGATTGGTAAACGTTGTGTTGCTTGTCTTCAAGTTTGTGGCAGGTATTCTTGGCGGTTCTGCCGCAATGATTGCGGATGCCGTGCACTCGTTGTCGGATTTTGCGTCAGATATAGTTGTGTTGGTTCTTGTCAAGCTTGGCAGCAAGCCTCAAGATGAAGACTATGACTATGGGCACGGCAAGTTCGAGACGCTCGCCTCTGTGATAATTGGTTTGGCTCTGCTTTTGGTCGGTGTCATGTTAGCCTATTCTGGAGTAGTGAAAATATATCATGCCTTTAGAGGGGAAGTGCTTCCACAGCCGGGAGTGATAGCTTTTGTGGCAGCCTTGGTCAGCATCGCACTCAAAAAGTGGGCATTTCAGTTTACCGTGAGAGTTGGCCGACAAGTGAATTCAGAGGCTGTTGTTGCCAATGCGTGGCATCATCGCAGTGACGCTCTCTCCTCCATCGGCACGGCTGTAGGCATCGGAGGAGCCATACTCTTGGGCAGCCAATTTAGCGTGCTTGACCCCATTGCAGCCGTTGTGGTCAGCTTTTTCATCGTGAAGACTGCCTATGGACTTATCAGCAACGCTCTTGGTGAATTGTTGGAGAAGAGTCTTTCACCTGACATGGAAGAGGAAATCAAGCATATTGCGGAGAGCGAGGAGAGCGTGAGCGAGGTCCACCATCTTCAGACCCGGCGCATCGGAAATGGCATAGCCATTGAGATGCATGTGAGAATACCTGGCGAAACTACGCTTTACACGGCCCATCAGCATGCCACCAGCATTGAGCGCAAACTCAAGGCCAGGTTCGGCGAACAGACACATATTGGCCTGCATGTGGAACCCGTGAAGATAGACGGACACTACCAGGCTCCCGAAAAAAATAATTAGACAGATCATGAACATACTCATTACAGGAGCCAGTGGCTTTATCGGCAGCTTTATTGTTGAGGAAGCCCTGCAAAGAGGTCTTGAAGTGTGGGCTGCCGTGAGGAGTACCAGTTCCAGACGTTATCTCAACGACGGCCGCATTCATTTCATAGAACTCAACCTCTCATCATACGACACGCTCTGTGACCAGCTGAAAGACCATCAATTTGACTATGTGGTACATGCGGCAGGAATCACAAAGTGCCTGCATGCCACCGACTTTGAACGAATCAACACCCGAGGCACGGAGAACCTGGTGTGGGCACTGATTCACACACACCAGCCGTTGCGCATGTTCGTCTATCTCAGTTCACTGAGTGTTTACGGAGCTATCCGCGAGCAGCAACCTTATCAGGACATTACCGAAAACGATGTGCCTCGTCCCAACACGGCCTATGGCCGCAGCAAACTGAAGGCAGAGAAGTTTCTCGATGCATTGCAGGATTTCCCTTATGTCATACTGCGTCCCACGGGAGTATACGGTCCCAGGGAGAAAGACTACTTCCTCATGGCCAAGAGTATCAAGCAGCATGTGGATTTCTCTGTAGGCTACCGCCGCCAAGACATCACTTTTGTCTATGTGAAAGACGTGGTACAGGCCGTGTTCTTGGCCATTGACCATGGAAAGAGTGGAAGGAAATACTTTCTCAGTGACGGTGAGGTATATCAGTCGCGCACCTTTAGCGACCTTATACAGAGAGAATTGGACCATCCGTTTCTTCTCCGCCTCAAGGCTCCTTTGTGGCTGCTGAGGGTGGTGACCACATGTGGTGAATATGTGGCGCGTCTGACCGGGAAGATTTCGGCTCTCAACAACGACAAATACAATATCCTTTGCCAACGAAATTGGCGGTGTGACATAGAACCGGCTCGGAAAGAATTGGGCTATAAGCCGCAGTACAGTCTGGAACGGGGCGTCAAGGAAACCATTGCCTGGTATAAGCAAGAAGGTTGGCTATAGGCTTAATCCAAGTAATACAAAAGAATGAATTATCTCGTAAAACTGTTTAAGATAGAGAAAACGCCACACAAGGGACTGTTTGCCCTTGAATGGGTGGTATTGGGCTATATGGTGCTCACGCTCCTGGTCATCCTTTTTGCCTACACCAAAGTGCAGAACCCGGAATCCATGGTGTGGGGACGTGTCCGCATAGGAGCCATGACTGTGGCTCTATGGATTGTCTACAGGCTGGTGCCTTGCCGGTTTACCCGTCTTGTCAGGGTGGTGGCCCAGATGGCGCTACTCTCATGGTGGTATCCAGACACCTATGAACTCAACCGCATGTTTACCAACCTGGATCACCTCTTTGCTTCTTTTGAGCAGCAGTTGTTTGGCTGTCAGCCCGCATTGCTCTTCAGCCAGAAGTTCCCGAGTCATATTATCAGCGAACTGATGGACATGGGCTATGCAGCCTATTATCCTATGATAGTGTTGGTTGTGCTCTTCTATTTCTTTCGGCGTTACGAAGAGTTTGAGCGGGCATCGTTTATTGTGCTTGCCTCGTTTTTCGTCTATTATGTAGTCTTTGTCTTTGTGCCTGTTGCAGGGCCTACTTTCTATTACAAGGCTGTGGGTTTGCACGATATAACCCATGGCGTGTTCCCCAACATCCACGACTATTTCAATTACAACACCGACTGTCTTCCTGCTCCAGGCTATACGGACGGCTTTTTCTATGATTTGGTGGAAAGTGCCAAGAATGCCGGTGAACGTCCCACCGCTGCTTTCCCCAGCAGTCATGTAGGCGTGAGCACGGTGCTGATGCTGCTGGCATGGCACAGCAAGAGCCGTCGGCTGTTTTTCGGCATGTTGCCTTTCTATGTATTCTTGTGCATGGCTACGGTCTATATTCAGGCCCACTATGCCATTGACGCTATCGCCGGTTTCCTGAGTGCTGTTGCTCTCTATTGGGTTCTTCTCTACTTTTCAAAAGGGATGAAACACGCCAGATAGGGTGAAGAAATAAACTTTTATTCTCTTCGCATACTCGGTTTTTTACATTAACTTTGCACACTTAAATAAATAATAATTCTTTATTGATGAAGAAACTCTTTATAGAAACATACGGCTGCCAGATGAATGTGGCAGACAGTGAGGTGGTCGCTTCTGTCATGCAGATGGCCGACTACGAACTTTGTGACAACGAGGAGGAGGCTGATGCCATATTCCTGAATACTTGCTCGGTGCGCGAAAATGCGGAGAACAAGATATACAACAGACTCGACACCCTGTCGGCCAAAGCCCACAAGGACAAGCGCAGGCTCATTCTGGGCGTGCTTGGCTGTATGGCAGAGCGCGTGAAGCAGGATTTGATAGACAACCATCACGCTGACCTTGTGGCGGGTCCAGACTCTTATCTCAACCTGCCCGACCTCGTGGCACAGGTGGAGATGGGACAGAAGGCCATGAACATAGAGCTGTCGACCACCGAGACTTATCGCGACATAGTGCCACGACGCATTGGCGGTAACCACATCGGAGGTTTTGTGAGCATCATGCGCGGATGCAACAATTTCTGCCACTACTGCATCGTTCCCTATACAAGAGGACGTGAGCGCTCGCGCGATGTGGAAAGCATACTCCGCGAAGTGCGTGACTTGAGAGACCGCGGCTATAAAGAGGTGACCTTGCTGGGACAGAACGTGAACTCCTATAAATTTGTGCCTGAGGCTGGGGGAGACCCTATCATCTTCCCGCAGTTGCTCCGCATCGTAGCCGAAGCGGTGCCCGAGATGCGCGTGCGTTTCACCACAAGTCATCCGAAAGACATGAGCGATGACACCTTGCACGTGATTGCAGACGTGCCCAACGTATGCAAGCACATCCATCTTCCTGTTCAGAGCGGAAGCAACCGCATCCTGAAACTGATGAACCGTAAATATACCCGCGAATGGTATATGGACCGTGTCAATGCCATCCGCCGCATTGTGCCCGATGCAGCCATATCCACCGATATATTCGTGGGCTATCACAGCGAAACCGAGGAAGACCACCAAATGTCGCTCTCGCTGATGCGTGAGGTGGGCTATGATTCAGCCTTTATGTTCAAATACTCCGAGCGCCCGGGCACTTATGCGTCCAAGCATCTTCCCGATGACGTGTCTGAGGAAGTGAAGATTCGCCGTCTCAATGAGATGATAGCTCTTCAGACCCAACTCTCTGCCGAAGCCAACAAGCGCGATGAAGGCAAGGATTTCGAGGTGCTGGTGGAAAATTTCAGCAAGCGCAGCCGTGAACAACTTTGCGGTAGGACTGAGCAGAACAAGATGGTGGTGTTTGACAAGGGCAACCATCACATCGGCGAGCGTGTCATGGTGCATATAACAGGCAGCACAAGTGCAACACTTTTAGGAGAAGCCATTGATTAAATGAAAGAATTTCTGTATATACTGAAGAGGTTCGTGCCACCCTACAAGAAGTATCTGGCACTTACCGTGTTGTTCAATATCCTGTCGGCTCTGCTGAACATCTTCTCGTTTGCAGCCATTATCCCTATTCTCCAGATTCTGTTCAAGACAGAGTCTGCGGCTCCTGTGACGCAGCTTATGGCATGGGACTGGGACAATGCTAAGGTCGTGCTGAGCAACAATGTGGACTATTATGTCAACCAGCTTATATCGTCTGCGGGTGCCACCACTACGTTGTTGCTCATCGGCTTGTTCCTGGCGACAACCACTTTCCTCAAGACGGGCATGTATTTTCTGTCTTCCGCCACGGTCATTCCGATGCGTACAGGCATTGTGCGCGACATTCGCAATCAACTCTATGCCAAGATTACATCATTGCCCCTGGGCTTCTTCTCTGAAGAGCGCAAGGGTGACATCATAGCCAGAATGACGGGTGATGTGGGCGAAATAGAGAGTTCCATCATGAGTTCTCTCGACATGCTTTTCAAGAACCCCATTCTCATCATTTCCTATTTCGTCACCTTGCTTTGCATTAGTTGGCAACTCACGCTTTTCACCATGATATTCGTGCCCATCATGGGGTGGATGATGGGAATCGTTGGCCGCAAACTCAAGCAGCAATCCAAAGACGCTCAGGCATTGTGGAGCGATACGATGAGCCAGGTGGAGGAAACACTTGGCGGTCTGCGCATCATCAAGGCTTTCTGCGCGGAAGAGAAGATGAACAAACGTTTCGACAAGATAAACAATGATTACCGAAACCAGTTGCTCAAGGTAAACACCCGCCAGCAGTTGGCACATCCCATGAGTGAGTTCCTGGGCACGGTGATGATTATCATCGTGTTGTGGTTCGGAGGCATACTTGTCCTCAACCAGCAAGTTATCTCCGGGCCTACCTTCATCTATTATCTGGTCATCCTCTACAGCATCATCAATCCTCTGAAAGACTTTTCCAAGGCAGGCTACAACATTCCCAAGGGTCTTGCCTCCATGGAGCGTGTCGACAAGATTTTGCTGGCAGAGTCCAACATCAAGGAGCCGGAGCATCCCAAGCACATCAGCTCATTCGACCATCAGATTGAGTTCCGCCATGTTTCCTTCAAATACGACCAGCGTTGGGTGCTCCGCGACATCAACCTCGTCATTCCCAAAGGCAAGACCATAGCTCTTGTGGGACAGAGTGGCGGCGGCAAGTCGACACTTGTCGACCTTATCCCGCGCTACTATGATGTTCAGGAGGGAGAAGTGCTCATTGACGGCATCAACGTGAAAGACCTGGGCATTCATGACTTGCGCCAACTTATAGGCAATGTCAATCAGGAGGCAATCCTCTTTAATGACACCTTCTTCAACAACATTTCATTCGGCGTGGAGAACGCTACGCAGGAGCAGGTGGAAGAGGCCGCCAGAATAGCCAATGCCCACGACTTCATTATGGAGAGCGAGCAGGGCTATCAGACGAACATCGGAGACCGTGGCGGGCGGTTGTCGGGTGGTCAGCGGCAACGTGTGAGCATAGCACGGGCCATCTTGAAGAATCCTCCCATCCTTATCCTTGATGAGGCTACTTCGGCTCTCGACACCGAGAGTGAGCGGCTGGTGCAGGATGCACTTGAGCGGCTGATGAAGACGCGCACCACGGTGGCCATTGCCCATCGGTTGTCTACCATCAAAAGTGCAGACGAAATCTATGTCATTCACGAGGGGAAAATTGTGGAAAAAGGCACTCACGATGAACTCATTTCGCGTGACGGCTACTACAAGAAGTTGCACGACATGCAACAGTAATTACCCATTGGCTATGTAATAAAGGCAGAAGAGGTTTCGTTACGTCAGGCTGGCGTAGTGAAACCTCTTCTGCCTTTAATTTCTTTTCCCGCTTGTTTTCACATGTCATGATGGCCTGTTTCCTGCCACACGCAATGGCTTGGACTGACGGAAATGTGGTGCATGAATCGAGTTGATCGGTTTGGTCCATCTATGCTTCCGGGGCCTTGTATTAGCCGTTTGTGTGCTGTTTACGTTGTCTTAGAGTGCCGTTAACGATGCGTTAGTGTGCCATTAACGATGCATGAGTAAGCCGTTACTGTGGCTATACTCTTGCATCAGGATGGAAGAAGTTATTTTCCGGTTACAATCTTCTTGATTTCGTTGAGTTTGTTCAGAGCCTCCACAGGGGTGAGGTTGTTGATGTCGAGGTTGAGAATCTCGTCGCGTACCTGCGAGAGTACCGGGTCGTCGAGTTGGTAAAAACTCAGTTGCATGCCTGCGCTGCCTTTGCTTATCTTTTCTGTAGAAGGCTTGCCGGCTGCGCCGACTGAGGCATTGTCGGCCTCCAACTGTTTGAGTATGACGTTGGCACGCTTCACGATGCTTTGCGGCATGCCGGCTATCTGTGCCACGTGGATGCCGAACGAGTGTTCGCTGCCGCCACGCGTCAGCTTGCGCAGGAATATCACCTTGCCGTCTACCTCCTTCACGCTCACGTTGTAGTTCTTGATGCGGTCGAAGAGTTTCTCCATCTCGTTGAGTTCGTGGTAGTGCGTGGCAAAGAGCGTGCGGGCCCGTGCACGCTTGTGTTCGTGCAGATATTCCACGATGGCCCAGGCAATGGATATGCCGTCGTAGGTGCTTGTGCCTCGTCCCAGTTCGTCGAACAGTACCAGGCTGCGTTCCGACACGTTGTTCAAGATGTTGGCTGCCTCGGTCATTTCCACCATGAACGTGCTTTCGCCAAGCGATATATTGTCCGACGCACCCACTCGGGTGAATATTTTGTCCACCAGGCCTATTCTCGCGCTCTCTGCCGGCACGAAACATCCTATCTGGGACAACAGTACTATGAGCGCCGTTTGACGCAGCAGGGCGGACTTTCCTGCCATATTGGGTCCGGTGATGACCATTATCTGTTGTTTCTCGGTGTCGAGATAGATGTCGTTGGGCACATAGCGTTCGCCCAAGGGCAGTTGTGTCTCTATGACGGGATGCCGGCCTTGCTTGATGTCGAGAACAGTGGATGAATCGATGACCGGCCTCACATAGTGGCACTCTTCGGCTGTCTTGGCAAAACCGAGCAGGCAATCGAGATGGGCTATCATGTTGGCATCGATCTGTATTTGTGGAATGAAGTCTTGGGTGGCTGTCACCAGGTCGTTGAAGAGCCGTGCCTCGAGCGAGAGTATTTTCTCCTCGGCGCCGAGAATCTTTTCTTCGTATTCCTTTAGCTCCTGGGTGATGTAGCGTTCGGCTTGAGCCAGGGTCTGCTTGCGCACCCAGTCGGCAGGCACCTTGTCCTTGTAGGTGTTGCGCACCTCGAGGTAATAGCCGAACACGTTGTTGTAGCCTATCTTGAGCGATGCGATGCCGGTCTGTTCGGTTTCGCGCTCCTGTATTTTCATGAGGTAGTCCTTGCCGCTATAGGCTATGTTGCGCAGTTCGTCGAGTTCTGCGTTCACGCCGTTGGCTATCACACCGCCCTTGTTGACCACCTGTGGCGGGTCTGGCTTGATTTCCTTCTCAATGCGGTCGCGCAGACTTTCGCAGAGATTCATTTGCTCTCCGATGCGCTTGAGGGTGGGGTTGTCGGCATAGAGACAGGCTGTCTTGATGGGAGCAATGGCTTGCAGCGCCACCTTGAGTTGCACTATTTCACGGGGCGACACGCGGCCTACCGCCACCTTGGAGATGATGCGCTCCAGATCGCCAATGCGGTGAAACTGGTCGTCAATGCACTGTCGGAATTCGGGTTCGCGGAAGAAATAATCCACTACGTCGAGTCTGTCGTTGATGGGCTTCTCGCTTTTCAGTGGAAACACCACCCATCGCTTGAGCATGCGTCCGCCCATAGGCGTCACCGTGCGGTCGATAACATTGAGCAGGGAAGAGCCGTCTTCCTGCATGGGCTGCAGGAGTTCGAGTGAGCGGATGGTGAACTTGTCGAGGCGCACGTAGCGCTCCTGCTCAATGCGCGAGAGCGACGTGATGTGGCCAATGTGGGTGTGCTGGGTGAGTTCCAGATATTGCATGATGGCTCCGGCGGCAATGATGCCGCAGTGGAGATGGTCCACGCCGAAGCCTTTGAGCGACTTGGTGCCGAAGTGCTTGAGCAGTTTTTGGTTGGCAGTCTGCTCTGTGAATACCCAGTCGTCAAGCTGGAAGGTGCAGTAGCGCGAGCCGAAGCACTGCTCGAACTCCTGGCGGCAGGTCTTGTCGTAGAGCACCTCCTTGGGCGCAAAGTTGCCCAGGAGCTTTTCCACGTAGTCCGTGTTGCCCTCACCGGTAAGGAACTCTCCGGTGGAGATGTCGAGGAATGCCACGCCGCACACGTTCTTGCCGAAATGTACGGCTGCCAGGAAGTTGTTCTCCTTGTAGTTGAGCACGTTGTCGTTCATCGCCACGCCGGGCGTAACGAGTTCGGTGATGCCGCGCTTGACCAGTTTCTTGGTGAGTTTGGGGTCTTCCAGCTGGTCGCAGATGGCCACACGCATGCCGGCACGTATCAGTTTGGGCAGATAAGTGTCGAGGGCATGATAGGGGAAACCGGCCATCTCGGCAGCCGCCTTGGTGCCGCTGCCTCCGTTGGAGCGGCGTGTGAGGGTGATACCGAGCACGCGTGACGCCGTGACGGCATCCTCGCAATAGGTTTCGTAGAAGTCGCCGCAACGGAAGAGCAGTATGGCATCAGGGTGTTTCGCCTTGAGGTCGAAAAACTGCTTCATCATCGGGGTGAGCTCATTCTCTTTCTTGGCCATTGTGATAGTGTTTGGTTTTGTTATTTCGTACCTGTTCGTCTCATCCATTTTCCGCCTGCCATGCAGGCTATGCCCAAGGCAATGAATGGCAGGCTGAGCAGTTGTCCCATGTCGAGTGGGAGCGAGGCTTCGAAGGCCACCTGTATGTCCTTGGTGAACTCAATGAAGAAGCGGGCTGTGAAGATGTAGGTGAGGCAGAGGCCGAAATAGAAACCTGAGCCCACCTTTTCGGGGTGCTTGCGATAAACGGCATAGCCGATGACAAGGAGCAGGGCATAGGCGAGGGCCTCGTAGAGTTGTCCGGGATGGCGTGGCGCTGTGTCCACCTTCTCGAAGATGAAAGCCCAGGGCACGTCGGTCACCTTGCCTATGATTTCGCTGTTCATCAGGTTACCCAACCGGATAAAGCAGGCTGTGATGGGGGTGACGATGGCAATGTCGTCGAGCACGTGCCAGATGCCGAGTTTCGTCTTGCGGCAATAGAGCCAGAGGGCAATCATCAGACCCAGTGTGCCGCCATGGCTGGCGAGTCCTTCGTAGCCCGTGAAGCGCCATCCTCCGTCTTCCATGAAATGGATGGGCAGGAGCATCTCCACGATGTGCTTGCCCGAACTCAGAAAGTAGTCGGGCTGGTAGAACAGACAGTGGCCCAGGCGGGCACCGATGAGGATGCCCACAAAGCAGTAGAGGAAGAGCGGGTCGAAGAGTTCGTCCTTGATGTACTGTTCCTTGTAGAGGCGCTTCATCAGCAGATAGGCGCCCAACAGGCCCACCAGCCAGCACATGGAATACCAGTGCAGGGTTAGCGGGCCTATGTGCATCATGTCCGGACTTGGGTTCCAGAGCACGTAGAGTAAGTTGTTCATGAGTATGGGTGTTTTACACGTTGAAGCGGAAGTGCATGATGTCGCCGTCCTGCACCACGTAGTCTTTGCCTTCAATGCCGAGCTTGCCGGCTTCGCGGACGGCAGCCTCGGAGCCGTACTTGATGTAGTCGTCATACTTGATGACTTCGGCGCGGATGAATCCTTTCTCGAAGTCGGTGTGTATCACGCCGGCACATTGGGGAGCCTTCCAGCCCTTGTGGTAGGTCCATGCCTTCACTTCCATTTCGCCTGCGGTGATGAAGGTCTCGAGGTTGAGCAGAGAGTAGGCTTTCTTGATGAGTCTGTTCACACCGCTCTCTTCAAGTCCCAGTTCGTCGAGGAACATCTGCTTGTCCTCGTAGGTTTCGAGCGAGGCAATGTCTTCCTCGGTCTTGGCGGCTATGGTGAGCACTTCCGCACCTTCGGCGGCTGCCACTTCTTCTACCTTCTTGGAATATTGGTTGCCGGTCTTGGCGCTGGCTTCGTCCACGTTGCACACGTAGAGCACGGGCTTGGCGGTGAGCAGGAAAAGGTCGCGTGCGGCCTTTTGTTCCTCCTTGCTGTCAAACTGCACGGCGCGTGCGTTCTTGCCTTGTTCGAGCACTTCCTTGTAGGCTTCCATCACTGCCACCTGCACCTTGGCATCCTTGTCGCCGGCGCAGGCCATCTTCTGTTCTTTCACGAGTTTGCCTTCAATAGTCTCAAGGTCTTTGAGTTGCAGCTCGGTGTCAATGATTTCCTTGTCGCGTATAGGGTCAATGGTGCCGTCTACGTGGGTGATATTGTCGTCGTCGAAGCAGCGCAGCACGTGGATGATGGCGTCTGTTTCACGAATGTTTCCCAGGAACTTGTTGCCCAGTCCCTCGCCCTTGCTGGCGCCTTTTACCAGTCCGGCGATGTCTACAATCTCGCATGTGGCGGGCACAATGCGGCCCGGATGCACGATTTCGGCAAGCTTGGTGAGCCGCTCGTCGGGCACGGTAATCACGCCCACGTTAGGCTCAATAGTACAAAAGGGGAAATTGGCAGCCTGTGCCTTGGCACTTGACAGGCAGTTGAAAAGAGTAGACTTGCCCACATTGGGCAGTCCTACTATACCACATTTTAATGACATGTCTTAATACGTATTGTTAATTTCAAGTGCAAAGTTACGTCTTTTATTTTGAATGTAGTCTGTTTTTCAGTGGGATTTATTGTCCGGGTAGCAACATTTCATGCCTGCGCATCTGTCTTTTTGTGTCTTCTATGCCGCGTGTGTAGCAAATGTTGAACATGTCAGGTAGCAGTAATTTCGGCCTTTCTCCTTCTTACTTACACATAAAGGGACAGGATTATCATCCCGTCCCTTTGTTTTTTTTTTTGATTCTTATCTGACTGCTTGTTTATAAGTCTTGGTCTCTTGGTTCGCGGTTATACGTAACAGGTAGATGCTTGGACTGAGCGGTTTGTGGTTAATTTCCGTCCAGTTTCCTCTGCTTGTTGTCCTACCGCAGTCTATGGTCTGTCCGTTCATTCCGATGATTTCCCATACTATAGGGCTTGTTCCTGTGTTTGCCTTGACGAATATCCTGGCATTTAGTTGTCCTTTGATGGCAATCTCTTCATTGGCAGCACTTGTAGTTTGGACAATACCGGTAGGCGTTCCGCCTGTGGTGAAGTTTTGTTCGTCTCCGTATGTAACACCGTTGCTTGTTTTGGCATAGACTCTATAAGAGTAGGCAGTGCCTGGTTCCAAATCTGTCAGTGTAGCGGTCATCATTTGTCCGTTGGCCTTGACTTTTTTCACATCGCCGCTGGCTGCACGTGTCTGTACTTCCGTGGTTTTCCAATATTCAAACCCTTGTTCAATGATGTCGTCTGTTCCTGCTACTACTGCACCACAGACCTGGGCTGTACTTTCAGTTATTTCAGCCACGGCATAAGTGCGCGTTACGGGTTCAAAATAGGTAGAGGCATCACCAGGTATGAATGCCACCCAATCACCGTAGTAGCTTTTACCGGATGTTGTGGTGTAATAAGGTCTGTATTTGTAGTATATTTCAGATTTGAGTTTTCGCAAGGTACCCATCAACTGGTTGTCTATTACCGCACATGCCACTTTCGTGCTGGGCAACTCTTCTGGGGCGTCATAACGTCGCCACTCAAACCCGGCATTGGCGACAGTGGTTTCCAAATTGGTCTTGGCGGATAAAATGACAGAAGTTTCGCTTGTTGGTTTTGCTTGCAGGGTCTCAAGCGTGACGGAAGGGGTCGTAATTTTTGTTGAAGAAGAGAATGTTTTCAAGCTCTCTTTCAGGTCGACATCATAGCTTATAGCATAAGTTTTTCCCGGTTCAAAATCGTTACGTATCAGATATATGCTGTCTTTGTCTGAACCATATCCATCGACTACAAAACCTCGGCGAATAATGTGTGCGTCGTCAAGATAGACAACACCTTTAAGTTTGATGCTAGTCGGTCCTACTGAGATTTGCTTTATGAAGATGTTGGGTATGTTAGGTGTTTCTTGTACTTCTTTTCCCAGGAAGGTTACTCCGTCAGTATATTTTACGTAGCAGTTGAAGCTGTATCTTTTTCCAGGTTCGAGATTGTCTACCAGTGCCA
Source organism: uncultured Prevotella sp. (assembly GCA_905198745.1). Classification (GTDB taxonomy): domain Bacteria; phylum Bacteroidota; class Bacteroidia; order Bacteroidales; family Bacteroidaceae; genus Prevotella. Next base: position 16,823 of record CAJKDU010000047.1, read on the forward strand.
CGGGTCTCATTCCATCCCATGTGTTGCGCATGATTGCAGGGTAGAAATTTTTATTGTAATACAATCCACACTCTTCCACTTCGTAATTGTCGTCACCGGTTACTTTTACCATCTGTTGAATGGTTGTGTTCGTATTTCCGTATGGTTTAGTTTCCCATTCGTGGTCTGAAGCATAGATGTTTTGTGTCCAGAACATTTCTGTTTTTCCGTTTTGGTTGACCGTAAGATGTACAGGCGTACCCTCCTGTGGCTTTAATCCTTTGTATATATATGAGCCGTCTGCTCTTTGGAGGCAAGTTTCTCCCATTACGGTTACCTTTGTAAGTGAGGTCAGGTCGTCTGAATACAAGCTGCGGGCAAGTTTGAACGATACGGAACGTGGCTTGCTTACAATGCTGTTGACATCAATATAATATGGACAATTTATAGCGCAAACATTACCCATTCTTATTGCTGAAACTTCTTCCTTATCTTCGGGTTGGCAGTAGACGACGTTGATATTGCTCTCTTTGAATGCCTCCTTGTCGAATATTGCAGGCTCTTCAAATTTTACATAATCCGCGTTACAATCCCAAAATGTCCAACCTCCTATCGTACATTTTCCTTTTATAATGATGGATTTCAGAGATGTACAACCCTCGAACATTCTTTGCCTGCTGACAGTTTCTACACTTTTGGGTATGGTTATCGTTTCCAAACTTGTGCAATTCCTAAAACTTGCATCTAAGTTGGTAAGGCCTTCCGGCAATGTGATTTCTTTCAAAGCCGTGCAGTCGTTAAAGTTATCAAATTCTGTTACACTGTTTGGAATGACAATCTTGGTCAATTTGCTACAACCCCCAAAGTCTCCTATGGATGTGACTGTACTTGGTATCGTAATGGATGTCAATTCCGTTTGCCCTCTGAAAGGGCTGTTAAAGAAGGCCGTAACAGTGTATTCCACATCATTATAGGTAACTGTACTCGGAACAACAATGTCGCCTTTATAGTAGTCTGATTTGTACTCGCTGTTGGGCCAAGCTACTTCTGCCGTGCATTTGCTCGTGTTGAAATAATACCATATTCCGTCAATTTTGGGTCTGCTTGGCGTCCATCCTGCCTGTGCCACATATATGAAACAGAGTGCAACGATTGTTGCTAATAGTCTTCTTGATAATAAAATTCTCATATAACTTTTTGTTTAGGTGCTCTGCAACTCCTCAGAGGTTCATAATAGTAGTTGTGCTTGAGATTTGCGGACAAAAATAAAAAAGGCGTGGAGTTGGCCGCTTTTCTTAGTCCCGGGTTCTGGAAATACCCACTAAACGGAAATGCAGTCAAGCCCACACCTAAGGGTGCGGGCGTCCTGTCTTTTGCCGTTGTTTAGTATGTGTGAATTTTCCAGATTCGGGACTAAACGTACAAAAGCATTACGCTCTTATTTTATAATTTGTCATTAGTACTGATGCGATAAAATCGCATGGTTATTAAAATTCATCAAATAAAGTG
>CAJKDU010000048.1 GCA_905198745.1 uncultured Prevotella sp.
TCTTCCGATATTTGGAGTGACACATGATATTGTGGTATCGGGTTAGCATGACGTGCGGGCTTAAAACCCGATTTTCTGTTTGGGCCTAACGATGACAAACAATCATCACTCCAAATTCCGGAAGAACCCGAAAAAAGAGCCCGCCTTCAACCTACAAGCAGTTGAACGCAGACTCTTTCTAAAAAACACTGGCTTACACTACTCTGTGGCAGCCTTCTTGATTTTAAGTTCATACAGGTCGTTGCGGCGGTCTCGCAGGTTGCGCACGGCACCATAGGTATGAAGTTCGTTGAGCAGGTTGAGGTCAACGTCGGAAACAAGAATCATTTCCGTGTTAGGTGTTGCCTCAGAGCGCTTGCCGTCGTTGGGGAAGGCAAAGTCGCAAGGAGTGAACACTGCCGACTGGGCATACTGTATGTCCATGTTGTGCACACGTGGCAAGTTGCCCACACTGCCGGCTATCGCCACATAACATTCATTCTCGATGGCACGTGCCTGGGCGCAGACGCGCACACGGGAATAGGCATTCTGAGTATCTGTCATGAATGGCACAAAGAGTATCTGCATGCCGTCGGCAGCCATCAGGCGTGACAGTTCGGGGAACTCCACGTCATAGCAGATGACAATGCCTATCTTGCCGCAGTCGGTGTCGAAAGTCTGCACGCGACTGCCGCCACTCAGTCCCCAGCATTTCTGCTCGTCGGGAGTGACGTGTATCTTCTCATACATGTCGATAGAGCCGTCGCGCCGACAGAGGAATCCCACATTGTAGAGTGCCCCGTCTGCCTTCACATAAGGCATGCTGCCGGTGATGATGTTGATGTTGTAGCTGATGGCAAGCTCACGGAAACGGTCGCGTATTTCCTCCGTATACTGTGCCATGGCACGGATAGACTGGGCCTCACCCATATCGTTGAACTTGGCCATCAACGGGGCATTGAAGTATTCCGGGAAAAGGATGAAGTCACTTTTGTAGTCAGACACGGAGTCTACGAAGAACTCCACCTGCTCAAACAGGTCGTCTACGGAATGATAGGGACGCATCTGCCACTGCACCAGTCCGATGCGCACAGTGGGCTTCTTGTCCACATAGGAGTTCGTGGGCGGCTGATAGTAGATGTTGTCCCACTGCAGAAGAGTGGCGCAGTGCTTCGACTCCTCGTCGTTGGGCAGATAATTGCGGATAACACGACGCACGTGGAAATCGTTGGAGAGTTGGAAGGTGAGCACCGGGTCATAGATTTCGCGTGAGCGCACCTTGTCGATATATTCCTTGGGGCGCATGGTGTCGGCATACTTATGATAGTTAGGTATGCGTCCGCCAAACATGATGGCCTTGAGGTTGAGCTTTTCGCAGAGCTCCTTGCGATATTCATACATACGGCGCGCCAATCGCAATCCGCGATAGTCGGGATGTATGAACACCTCAATGCCATAGAGTATGTTGCCGTTGGGATTGTGGGTGTTGAAGGTCTCGTTGCCGGTCACCTGGGCATAAGTGTGGTCGCCCTTGACCATGTCGTAGTCCACAATGATGGAGAGGGCGCAGCCCACAATCACGTCGTCAACGATGATGACCACTTGGCCTTCCGGGAAAATAGAGATGAGTTTCTTGATCTGTGCCCGTGTCCAGAACACGTCGGAGTCAGCATAGATGCGCTTGAACGATTTGGCAAGCTGGTCATAGTCCTCCATGTGGAGGTTGCGCAAGCTTACCTTGTTAATTTTGTGTGTAGGTTCCATAACTGTTTATCCTTGTTTCTACATTCGGGTGCAAAGGTAGTGCAAACGAGTGAAATACAAAATAAAATCATTTAATTTTATTTCCGAGTATGGCCATGCCTATTAGAATAAACAAAAAAGGACAGCAGCAACACTGGAGCGCTCTCCAACTTGCCGCTGTCTCAGGTTAAACCAATTACCTAATTTTAAAACTTTATGCACTAATTGTCCATTTCTTCTTCCTCGAAAACCCATCCGTTGCTGAGTGTCGGTGTGCTACTGCTTGCCGGTGTATCAGGGTCGGTCTTGTCACCCGTGAGACTGGCAGCCATCAAAGGTTCCTGACTGCAAATGACCACTTGAATGGAGGGTTTCTCGTATATTGTCTTTTTCATTGTTCTTGCGTTTTTATTTGATGATATATTTCTTTCCGTTCTTGATATAGAGACCAGGCTGGCTCATGTTTGCCACACGCTTGCCGACTGCATTATAGATTACTCCTGTTTCTCCTTTGCTGGCTGTATTCACTTGACTGATGCCTGTTTCCGTTCCGAAATCTATCGTAAGCTTGTTGGCAGCCACCGCATAGGACGGCAAGGTGAGATATGCCTGACGGGCCTTGAGATTGATGTCGTCCGACTTTACCGGATAGAATGCCACTGTGCCGTTTTGCATCTGCAACACATAGTTGTTCTGCGACACAGCTTCAGCGTTCCACACACCCGTGAGCAATCCACTTTGGGGCACTATGTCCATTGCCGCCATTTCCGTGCTTGCAAAGGTATATTCACCCTTGGCTGCATTGACCAGCACAGGAGTGTTGGCAGGCACTTTCCCTGTCAGTTCCTCCGTCGTTATTTTGTTGCCTTTCACGGCTGTCAACCTGTAAGCTTTCAGTCCGTCAGGCATTTCAGCCTCAAACGGAAGCACCAACGTGGCGGCTCCTGCATCTGAAACGGAAAGCGTGTAAGTTTCGGCCGTTTTGTCAATCACGCCTTGAATTTCAATAGCATCGTAAGCCACTTCGGCACATTTCTTCACACAGAACAAGATGGGTGCACCTGCCTGATGATTGGTGAACGTGGCTGTGATGTCCTGCTGTTTTTCAATCTTTCCGTCGTTCGATATCACGGCATTTTCAACTCCCGACTTGATATAGTCCCACTCGGAATCTCTGTTTTCCGTAGCGCTGTAATAATTCTCACAACAGTTTTTAAACACCAGTTTATTCACCTTCACATTGGATGGCACAATGACAGCATACTCCTTTCCAGTACTGATCTTAAACCGGCTATCAGAATAGACCTTGTCAGTGCCGAGCAACTTGAACAACGGATTGGACGTTGCCACTCTTCTATAAGTGTACTTGCTCCCATCACTATATTTTTGCTCATCATCATTTGTTGTTCCTTCCCCCGTGCTCCAAGTGAATTTGCAGATAAGAGGACTTTGTATCTGCATCCGGTACAGATTTCCGCAATATCCGTTTCCACTCCATACTATTCTCAGATAGTTCAACCCTTTCGACAAGGGTACACCGAATGAAAGATTGTAATCAGACGGAGTTCCATATCCTCCTGTATTTGGCATTGTCCGGTCACAGACGTGTTTGTATTCCACGTCTTTGTCCGTACTGGCTATAGAGGTGGTTGAAGCCTGATACACACTCATCGCATGTCCGACTTTGTCCGCTGCTTCGAAGGAGAACGTATAAGTTCCAGCCGTTTCCACATCCAACGCCCAGGTATAATAGTCTCCGTTCTTCAACGAACCTATTTGCAGATCCTTGTCCGTGCTGGCTATACCCGTTTTGCCGTCAAACAGCTTACTACAGTCATAACTCACCACGTTGCCCTTTACAACTTGGCTCACTGCCTTTGTGCTCACCTTGCACGGCTCCGTATATAAAGAGTTATGCGTTTGGGCATTCATCTGCGTGCCCCACATAAGTGCTAAGGCAAGCGCCATTGCTTTCTGTACGTTTTTTTTACTTTCATTTTTGGTTATATTTTAGTTTACAGTCGCAAAGTTACTACTTACGCCCACATGGCACGGGTGAATAATTTGGTCAAAAGGGGTAAATATGACCAAATACATCATATTTACCCCTTTTCCGAAAGATTTCCGCCCAATGTAGGCGAAGAACCATCTCTTTTTACCAGACCAAGAAAAAGCGGGCCGTACATCACTGTACAGCCCGCCACACGATATCGTATCTTTTGAATATGATTTATAAAAGAAAAGTATCTAATTTTTATTTCAGTTTCTTGTAACCATAGACAGCCTGTGCGCCCAATTCCTCCTCAATGCGGATGAGTTGGTTGTACTTCGCCATACGGTCTGTACGACTCATGGAACCTGTCTTGATTTGTCCTGAATTGGTAGCCACGGCAATGTCGGCGATAGTTGTGTCTTCGGTTTCGCCAGAGCGGTGACTGGTCACCGTGTTATAGCCATGACGGTGTGCCATTTCGATGGCGTCAAGGGTCTCACTGAGAGAGCCTATCTGGTTCACCTTGATAAGGATGGCATTGCCAGCACCCATTTTGATGCCCTTTTCAAGGAACTTGGTGTTGGTCACAAAGAGGTCGTCACCCACCAGCTGGCAGCGGTCGCCAATGGCTTCGGTCAGTTTCACCCAATTGTCCCAGTCGTTCTCATCGAGGCCGTCCTCTATAGAGTCAATAGGATATTTGGTGATAAGTTCTTCGAGATACTTGATCTGCTCGGCAGCTGTGAGTTTCTTTCCGTTGGGATCTTTAGGCATGCCGCTCTTCAACTGGCGGTAGTCGTAATACCACTCGCCATTCTCACAGGTGGCAAACTCACTTGCTGCACAGTCCATAGCAATCTTCACGTCCTTGCCCGGTTCATAACCGGCGTCCTTGATGGCTTGGCAAATACTGTCGAGCGCATCCTCTATGCCGTTGAGTGCCGGCGCAAAACCGCCTTCATCGCCCACTGCTGTGCTCAGCCCGCGCTTCTTCAGCAATTTGGCAAGTGCATGGAACACTTCGGCACCCATGCGGATGGCTTCCTTCTCTGATGGAGCTCCGACAGGACGAATCATAAACTCCTGGAAAGCGATGGGAGCGTCGCTGTGTGCACCGCCGTTGATGATGTTCATCATTGGCACTGGAAGCACATAGGTATTCGTGCCGCCAATATATCTGTAAAGAGGTATGCCGAGACAGTCGGCTGCCGTGTGGGCGGCAGCAAGCGACACACCGAGGATAGCGTTGGCGCCAAGTTTCGACTTCGTGGGAGTGCCGTCGAGTTCCAGCATCATGGCATCGATGCCGCGTTGATCGAGCACCGACATTCCCACCAATGCAGGCGCGATAACCTCGTTCACGTTGTTCACGGCCTTGAGCACGCCCATGCCGCCATAACGGCTCTTGTCACCGTCACGCAGTTCAAGTGCCTCGTTCTCGCCCGTAGATGCGCCCGACGGAACAGAAGCGCGTCCCACCACACCATCGATGGTTGTAATTTCGACTTCTACTGTTGGATTGCCTCTTGAATCCAAGATTTCTCTTGCATGTACCTTTTCTATTACCATAATTGATTGAATGTTTTAAACGTGTTGAATATATCTCAACTTCCGGATGCAAAGATAGCGGTAAATTGCATAACCACCAATTCACCGCTATCCCAAGAAGTTGGTATTTTCAGTTTTCCCTACAACACTCAACCATCAATCACTTGACTTTCACCTCTATGGTTTGCAAGTCTTGTGCCCGGCTCGACGAGCCAACCATCAGTTGGTACTTTCCGGGCACCACCCGCATGGTGTTTGTCTGGGCATCCCACGTCTCGAAGTCGTCACGGTTCATGCGGATAGTCACGTCTTTTGACTCACCCTGTTTAAGCGCCACACGCTGATAACCGCGAAGACTCTTGATGGGACCTTCCGCATCAGCCACGCGTTTGAGGTAGAGTTGCACCACTTCCGTGCCGTCCATCCTTCCCGTGTTTTTCACGTTGACGGTCATGGAGAGTTGCTTTTGGTTGAACTTGGGCTTGCCATAGTCAAAAGTGGTATAGCTCAGGCCATAGCCAAAGTCATAGAGAGGCTCTCCCCGGAAGTAGCGGTAAGTGCGTCCATCCATGCTGTAGTTCTCATAGTCGGGCAATTGCTCCACATTCTTGTAGAACGTGAGAGGCAACTTGCCGCACGGGTTCACATCACCGAAAAGGATTTCAGCCACAGCCTGTCCACCACGTTCTCCTCCATACCATGCCTGCAGAATGGCGTCGGAGTTGGCTTCCTCCGGCACCAGGCCCATGGCACTGCCCGAACAGTTCACAAACACTATCTTCTTGCCGGCGGCACGAAGAGCTGCTATGGCACGGCGCTGGGCTTCGGGCAACTCTATGTTCTCGCGGTCGCCACCACGGAAACCGGGTTCCTTGACACTCATCTCCTCACCCTCCAAACGGGGAGAAATGCCACCGACGAACACCACCACATCGGCATCGCCTACCTGCTTGACCAATTCGTCAACGGGCATATTGTCCAACTTGCCGAGGTCGAACTGCAGCACCGCCATGGCATCCTGCTGTACATAGTCTATCAGGATGCGGTATTCCTTGCCGGCTTCCACCTTCAGTTCCTTGTCGAAGATGCTCACCTTCTCGCGCCACTTCCAACTGTTCACAATCGTATCGCCATTGACTATGAGCCGGGCCAGGTCGTCGTTGGCGAGTCGCAAGCGGAGCGATTCGGTGCGTGAGGGACGGAAGGTGCCTTTCAGTTGTGCGGAAAAATGTTCCAGGTTCACACCCGGAGCAAACACGGTGGCACCTCCATTGCTCAGGTTCACAGGTTCTGTGAGACGTTGCACTGTGACAGGCGTGCCTTCCATCTTCTCATTGTTCCAATAGGTGACCGTAAGTCCCGGTTGTCCGTCGGTAGCCATAAGTTCGTTAAACCGGCTGTTGAATTCCTCGTTGCGCGTCAGTCCACATCCGCCCACATAACGCACACCGGCAGCATTTGCCTTTATACCTTTTAATATAGTAACCGTTTCCGTAGGATAACCGTTATAGTTGCCCCACATCATGGTGGAATCGGCTGCATTGGGACCCACCACCACTATTTTCTGTCCCTGCTTGGCGAGAGGCAGTATGCCGTTGTTTTTCAGCAGCACCATCGACTCGCGCGCCATGTCGAGTGCCAGTTGCTTGTGAGGTTGCGAGGCAATGACGCTCGCCGGTATCTGCGCCCACTTGTTGAGCGCCTCGTCGTCGAAGTCGCCCAATTCAAAGCGGGCTTTCAGCAGGCGCTTCACGCTGGTATTGATCTGTTCTTCTGTAATCTTTCCTTCTTTCACCGCACGGGGCAGTGAGGCATAGTTGCCGCCACACTCCACATCGGTGCCTGCAATGACTGCCTTGGCGGAAGACTCTGCCGCGTCCTTGGAAAAACCGTGCCTACCAGGACGGAAGAAGTCGCCGATGGCACCGCAGTCACTCACCACCATGCCTTTGAATCCCCATTCGTTGCGGAGAATTTGCTGCAGGTATCGTGTGTTGGCGCAACAGGGCTCGCTGTCTATGCGCTGATAGGCACACATCACCTCTGCCACATGGCCTTGCTGCACGAGCGACTTGAAAGCGGGTAGGTAAGTTTCCCACAGGTCGCGCGGACGGATGTTCTCAAGGTTAAAACTGTGGCGGTTCCATTCCGGACCGCTGTGCACGGCAAAATGCTTGGCACATGCCAACAGCTTGCGATACTTATAGTCGTCGGGGCCTTGCAGTCCGCGCACCACTGCCAGTCCCATGCGGGTGGTCAGATAGGGGTCCTCGCCATAGGTTTCCTGTCCTCTGCCCCACCGGGGGTCACGGAAGATGTTGATGTTGGGGGTCCAAATGGACAGTCCCTGATACTTCTTGATCTCACCGGCATGGCGGGCCAGATTGTTCTTGGCGCGTGCCTCGTCGCTTACCGCCGTATAGATGCGTTGCAAGAGGGCATCGTCAAACGATGATGCCATGCCTGTGGTGTTGGGGAAAACGGTGGCAAAGCCATTGCGCGCCACGCCGTGCAGTGCCTCGCTCCACCATTCAAACTGTGGAATGCCCAACCTTGGTATGGCTGGCGACCCATTGCGCATGATGTCGGCTTTCTCCTTTAGCGTAAGTCGGGAGCACAGGTCGGCAGCCCTTTCCTCTGCCGACAGTTTTGGATTCTGGTAGGGCAACAGTTGGGCAGCACATCCCAGAGCCATTGCCATAGACACGAAAAGTGTGACAATTCGTTTGTTCATACTTGATTTGTTGTTATTGGTTTTCTAATTGCAAAGTTACAGTAAAAGAGGTGCATTTAAGTGGATTTATTAGTCAAAACTGCCCCTATAGGCACTTTTTACTCTTTTTCCGCAATAATTTCCCCCTAAATACTCTACTAAATGCCTATCTTTGCCCACATAAAATGTTTACCGATACCATAAGACCGAGACTTTAAAGATATGACAGAAACCAACCATCAAGTCATCCAAGATTTCTACATAAGTTACCGCACCACCATCATGGGGTGGGCAAAGAAAAGAGGCATGTCCACCGTCGAGGCGGAAGACATGGTGCACGATGTGTTCATGCGCTTGCTCCGCACCGACAAGATGATATCCCAAGTCACCCTGCCGGCTCTTGCCTATCAGGTATTCAGCCGTCTGTGGCTCGACACTTGGCGCCACCGTAAATGCGTGGAACAACATGAGCACTACCTGATAGGACAGTCCTGCAGCACCGATGGTCTGTCCGTCATCTCTGCCCATGAGACCACTCTGCTGCTCGAGCGTGGACTGGCCCGCCTTGAGGAAAAAGCTTGCCGCATTCTCAGAATGAACATCGAAGAGGACAAGAAGGTGAGCGAGATAGCCAAGACACTGGACATGAAATACAAAACTGTGGAATACAAACTCTACTTTGCCCGCAAGGATATCCGGCAATATATGCGCAAAGCCTTGTCGTAAGCAGGTCACGCCATATACATTATTATAACAGGCACATTCAACCCGTCAGGTGTTGAATGTGCCTGTTTGATTATTCCACCGTATGCAGACCTGCCACGCCCCCATTGTCCATGCTGCCAGCATGGTTGAATCCGCCGGTAACGGTGTCCACGCCGAGCACCTCACCGGCAAGAACAAGTGGGAACACACCTTGCTCTCAAGGGTATTCAGGATTTGTCCTTATTTCCGAGTGGAGCCTTGTCACAAAGACAAAAAGCCCACGAGATTCACATCCCATGGACCCAGTCAAATGCAATATAAATATAAAGAATCTACAGAGAGATCAGTCAAACTTGTTGGGTGTCAGACATCCTGCCATCGTCCCTGTGGTGAGCGAAGACGGATTGACAGTGTTGATGTGAAGTGTGCCGGTCGCCTTGCGCGAACAATACTTGAAGGTGGCAGTCTTCTCTCCGCCAAAGGCGTTCCATTTCAAGGTCAGGTCCACCGTCTTCCCGTCGGTATCGGGCAGCGACGCCAAGCTGAAAGCCACCAATCCATCGGCGGCATAGTTCTGTGCATCACCGTTGTTGCTATGGTAGAGTGTCAGTTCATAGGGCTTGTCGGGATTGGTAGCCACCAGGTTGATGGTGTGCACCTTTTGGCCGCCCCAGTTGGTGCGGAAGCGCAGGGTCAGGTAGCCGTCTTCGACTATGGTCAGCCAGTCCTTCATGATTTCCACGGGATCCGTGCCGTAGGTCTTGGCATTGTCAGCCCCGAGGTCGGCAGCCATACCCTTGGTGCGGATGCTGTCCAACCGGTAGACGAGCGCCGTGCGGTCATAGCCTTCGGTCCGGTCGTTTGTGGTCTTGATGACGGCAAGGGCGCGCACTTCCTTAGTGCCGAAGGGCGACTTGCCCATATTGGAGGGAAACACCGTGGTCTGGTCGTCCAACTGCAGATACACCGATGTATTGTCGGCATTGGGCTTCACCGTCACCAGGGCGTTGAAAGGTTCCACAGCAGGGCAAATCACATAGTTCTGCCCGTCATTGTTATCGTCACACGATGTCACGCTCAAGGTCGCAAACAGACCGAGCATCAGCAAACAAATATTTTTTCTTTTCATTTTGTCTTGGAGTTTTTCTTGTTATCTATAGACAAAATGAAAACCCGCACAAAGTATTGCACGGGTTTAGATTCTTTAACGTCAAGTGTGGGCTACACTTTTTATATAAAGCACATCACCAGCACTTGGGCTATGACCACGCGAATGAACATGCCCAGCGGATAGACCGATGCGTAGCTCACCGAGGCATGCTCGCTCTTCAAGGTGTCGTTGGCATAGCCCAATGCCATGGGGTTGGCCATCGAGCCGCAGAGGATGCCGCAGATGGAACCGAAGTCATACTTCTTGGTCTTCAGCATGACCACGCCCACAATGAGCACCGGCACCACCGTAAGGATAAAGCCCAAGCCTACCCACAGCAGACCTTCCGGACGCACTACCGTCTCGAAGAACTGTCCGCCGGCATCGAGTCCGAGACAGGCAAGATAAAGCGCCAGTCCCAACTTGCGGAGCATTAGCGATGCACTGCGGGTGGTATAGGAGATGAAGTGTGTGCGGGGACCGAGTGCCCCCACCAGTATGCCCACGATAATGGGACCGCCAGCCATACCCAACCGCACGGGAGCACTCATGCCGGGCAGGTTGATGGGGATGGTGCCCAGTGCCAGACCGAGCATCACGCCGAAGAAGATGGCACCGAGGTTTGGCTCGTTCAGCGTCTGCACGGCGTTGCCCATGAAGGTCTCCACGTGGTTGATGGCCTCGGGAGAACCCACCACCGTCACCCGGTCGCCATACTGCAGGCGCAGGTCGTCGGTGGCAAGGAGTTTCACGTCGCCACGTATCACGCGGCTCACGTTCACGCCATAGGTGTCGCGGAGGCGCAGGCTGCCCAGCACCTTGCCGTTGAGCACCGCACGGGTAATCACGATGACCCGGCTCTCCACGTGCGAGTCGATGGCGTTCCAGTCTATCTTCTCCTTGTTCCAGTCCTTGTGCACCCGCTCTCCGAAAAATATCTCCATGGCTCCCACCTCGTCGCGGGTCATCACCACAAGCACATTGTCGTTGATGTGGAGTTGTGTGGAGGCAAGCGGCACTATTACTTCGTCACCGCGCCAGATGCGCGACACGATGAACTTGAGGTGGGTCATCTCGGACAGTTGCTGCAGCGTCTTGCCGGCAAGGGCAGGATTGATCACGGCAAACTGTGCCACGTAGGTATTGTCGTCGTCGGCTGTCGACTTGGGAACCATATCGGCTGCCGTCACGAAGAGTCTGCAGATGAGCATCATGGCGAGAATCACACCCACCACACCGAGCGGATAGGTCACGGCGCATCCCAGGGCGGCACCGCCGCTGGGCAGTCCGGCCTGTTGCAAGGCTTGCTGGGCAGCACCGAGCGCCGGTGTGTTGGTGGTGGCGCCACAGAGCACACCCACCATGTCGGGCAGCGACACGGGGGTGACGAAGCACAGTCCCACGGCCATCAGCGTGCCCAACAGGATGACGGTGAAGCTCCACACGTTGAGTGCCACGCCCTCGTGGCGCATCAGTCCGAAGAAGTTGGGGCCCACGTAGAGTCCAAGGGTATAGACAAAGAGTGTGAGTCCGAAGGTCTCGGCAAAGTCGAGCATACTGTGGTCTATGTTGAACCCGAAGTGTCCGGCAATGATGCCGAAGAAGAACACGAAGGCAATGCCCAGGGAAATGCCCTTGACATGTATCTTGCCCAACACGAGTCCACAGGTAATGATGAGCGACAGCACCACAGTGGCCTGCAGTGCCGAATGGATATCGAATAAATTGCTGAACCAGTCCATTGTTTTCAGTTACGGTTTCCGTTTTCGTGTGCAAAAGTACAAAAACAATCCACAACAGACGAATGAATATGCAGTTTTTATTTAGTTCTCAAGCGCGCACACATGAATCTGTTTTTCCCAAAACATCTATCACCTATCACTAATTCGCCGCCTTGCAGAGCGTAAACACCTGTAAATAAGGTGTGTATTCCATTACGCACATACCAATATCTATCACGAATCCCTCACTTATCCATCACTCATCTATCACTTTCTTGACTTCCTGCCGAACCTTGCGACATCAGTTCGGCTGAATTTTCAGTAGGTATATCGGTACAGAGGTATATAGGGCAATGCATTTATAATTTCAAGATGCAGAATCATGCCCAACGGGCAGAGTATCGGTTATACGTGCACCTTATAAAGTCAAAAGTGATTGATACACAAAGGTTTGACTTTACTTTTGTCCTTACAGGGCGTACAGACTTGGATAGTCTGACCAAAGGCACTGCCCTGTACTATGGACAGGTTGGGCTTTCAGCCCGCATGCAATGCTATCCTAATACCACAATAACAGGTGTCACTCCAAATCACGGATTAACCTTATTTGAAACCCAATGCATTGCAATACTACACTTTTTCAAGGATTAGGAGATGACAGGACGCACGAAAGAGCCGCCTTGCAGAGTGACTGCAAGGCGGCTCTTCATGTTGTCGGAAAGGGATGGATTACCAACCCGGGTTCTGCTGTTCCTGCTTTTCCTCGGCTGTGAGGGCATGACCGTTCTTCTGGATGCCGTCGAGATAAGCCTGGGGAATGGGGCGGAGCACCATGTAGTCCTTGATGTTGGCTGCAGCTATTGAGTTGAAAGCCTTGGCACGAGCCACGAGTGTCTTGGTGCGCGCCAGGTCTTGCCAACGCTGGAACTCGCCGCAAAGTTCACGGGTGCGCTCGTTGAGCACCAGACAGAGCATGCGGTCGTAGTCGCTGGTGTAGCCGAGCTTGCTGATGATGGCCTCGTCCTCGGCTGGCAGGCGATGGATGTCGGTAATCTTCAGGCTGGTGGGAGCTGTGGTTTCCTCAATGCCGTTCGACTCATAGTAGGAACATTCTGCCATATAGGTGTTCTCACCGTTGTCTTTGTATCCGGGAGCGCCCGCCTTGTAGGCGGCACCGCCGTCAACATGATGTTCGCGGTCTTCACCCTCCTTGTAGGCGGCACGGTCGCGCAGGTCGTTGATGTAGCCCAGGGCTTCCTGATACTTGCCTTGGCGCACCAGGGCTTCGGCTGCGATGAGATAGGTCTCGCCCACACGGGCAATGATGCCGTCGCGGGTTCCCACACGGTCGGTGACACTCTCGCGATAACCATCGACGAACTTGCTCAGCGAGGGATAGAACTGAGTGAAAGTGAGCAGGGCATCGTCGCCACGCTGGTTCTGGTCGGCAGGATAAGCCACGAACACGGTCGGTATGGTCTTGCCCGTCTTGCCGTAGACCACCTCGTCGTTCATGCGCACACTGGAGTAGCGGGTGTCGCCCGGCTTGTTGATGACATACATCACGCCGAGATCACCTTTTGCGTAGGTGGTGCTGTTCTTGGGGTTGTTGACCGCCTGCTTGGTTCTGAAGCTCTTCCAGAAGCGTGAGTCGTTCACTTTGTCAAACACGTCGTAGGTGTAGTAGGAGGTGCGCAGACGCTGGTATTCACGTTCACCAGGGATGTCACGTTTCATGTAGGGCAAATCCTTGTAGATGGAGATGAAATAGAGGTGGGTCTGGTTGTAGCTGTTGCCTGTGTTTCCCGACTTGTCGGCGTTGAACTGGGCAGCGAGGATAATCTCGTTGAGCTTCTCGTTGGCACCGTCCGGACCAGTGTAGTTCCAAAGGTCGGAGTAGTCGGGTGCCAAAGCATGATGGCTGATGACTTCCTGGGCATAGGTGAGGCAGTCCTTGAGGTCCTGCTCCTTGTAGGAAGCGTTCCACTCGTCGTTGCGCTCGCTGCAACGTGAGAGCAATGTCTTGGCGAGGAAGTGGGCAGCAGCATCCTTGGTGATTTGTCCCGTCTTCGAAGCTTGGGCGGGCAGCAGGGCATACGCCTGCTTCAGGTCGGCGACAATCTGCTTGTAGCAGTCTTCTGCCGAGGCACGGGTGAACTCGCGCTCCGGACTGGTGCTCGGCGTGAGCTTGATGGGCACACCGCCGAACTGCGACACGAGCGTGTAGTAGTTGAAGCCGCGCAGGAAGTAGGCCTCGCCGAGGTGTTCTTGCGTGGCGGCACTGGTAAATCCGCCGGCAGCCACATTGTGAATCAGCGTGTTGGCATTGCTGATGCCCACATACATTTCGTTCCAAAGGTCTTCCTGCTTGGTGGAGTTGCCTGTGACGGCAGGTCCGTAGTTGCCGTCGTAGCTGTTCCACGAGGCATTGGAGCCGTCGCCGCCCACGGTAAACTCGTCGACACCGTTCTCGGTGAACGCCACGGAGTGCTCACGCGAGAAGTGGAAGCGCAGGTTCTCGTAGAGTGCCACCGACAGGTCGGCAATGCCCTCCTCGGTCTGCAAGTATTCCGTATTGCGCTGGGTGGTGAGTTCCTCCTTGAGGAAGTCGCTGCACGACACCGTGGTCATGGAGAGAGAACCCAGCAGCAAGGCACTGATAATATAGTTCTGTTTCATTGTCTGTTTCCTTTCTTTTTAGTGTTTTTAGAAGTCGAGGTTCAAGCCTATGGTCCAGCCGCGGTTCCAGTTGGAGGTGTAGGCTTGTGTGGCATCGAGTTCGAGGAACTTGACTGCCGAATAGATTCTGAACGGGTTCTTGGCCTGCACATACACGCGGAGGTTGCTCACGCCAATCTGGCTGAGCATCTTCTTGGGGAAGGTGTAGCCGAGTGAGATGTTGCGCACCTTAATGAATCCGCCGTTCTTGTAGCCCACAATCTTGTAGTAGCTGTCGCCGCCGCCGATGTTGTAGATGGGCTTCTGGTATTCGGAGTTATGGTTGTTCTCGTTGTAGTAGTCGATGGCGCGCTGCATGTAGCGTCCGCCCTGCCACTCGCCGCCAGTGCTCACCTTGTAGCCGAAGCGTCCGTAGAGCATGAAGCTCAGGTCGAAGCCCTTGTAGGTGAAGGTGTTGGTCATGCCGACAATCCAGTGGGGATTGGTGTTGCCGATGACCACGCGGTCGTTGTTGGGCTCTATGCGGTAGTCACCATTCTGGTCAACGGGGCGCACCATGCCGGCAGAGAACTTGTTGCCGTTGGCGTTGAACTTCGCCATGGTCTCTGCGTCCTCGGGCTGCCAGATGCCTCCGAACTGATAGTCGTAGAGCGAGTTGATGGCCTGGCCGATGAAGAGGTTGTTGTTGATGTCGTCTTCCTTGCCGTTGGCGAGCTTGTCGATCTTGTCTTTCTGGTAGGACATGTTGAGCGAGGTGTTCCACTTGAAGTCCTTGTTGTCGATGTTCACCGTGTTGAGAGTGATGTCGATACCCTTGTTGGAGGTTTCGCCGATGTTGGCCCATGTATTCTTGTAGCCGTTGATAGACGGGATGCTCATCTGCATGAGCAGGTCCTTGGTCTTGGAGCGGTAGATGTCGATTACACCGCCGATGCGGCCACGGAGGAAGCTGAAGTCGATACCGAAGTTCCACTGGGTGGTCTTCTCCCATCCCAGTTCGGTGTTGGCCATAGGCAGGTTGCCGTCCGACACAATAGGTTCAGACGGTGCATAGCCTGGTTGCAGACTGCTGCCGAAGGGATAGAACATGGATGCCACGCCGCCCTTGGTCTGATAGGGGTCGATGGCAGAGTTGCCGGTCACGCCGACTCCGAGGCGTAACTTCAGTTGGTTGACCCACTTCACGTCTTTCATGAAGTCTTCCTGTGCCATGTTCCAGCCCAGGGCTGCACTGGGGAAGAACGCCCACTTGTGGCCTTCGGCAAGCTGCGACGCACCGTCCCAGCGTCCGCTCAGTGTGAGCAGGTATTTGTCGGCAAAGCCATAGTTCACGCGCACCATGTACGACAGCAACTGACGTTCCACGAGATCGGTGCTCCAGTCGGCAAGCTGCGATATTTGCGATTTCTCGATGGCGTTCCACATGGAAGGCTCATAGGGTATGCCGTCGGCTGCCAGGCTGGAGGTTTCCTTGCGATACTTGGTGGCACTCTCGAGAAGTGTCACGCCGAGGGCATGCTGTCCGAAGTCGCGGTTGTAGTAAATGAGGTTGTCCATGGTCCACGACACGTTAGAGTTGTTGCCGTTGGAGGCATGGTTCTGTCCCTGGCTGCTGGTCGACTCCTTGTCGCGGAAGGTGCCGGCACGGCGGTAGCGGAAGTCGGGACCGAAGTTGAAGCGGTAGCGTAAGCCGTTGAGCGGAGCCCACATTTCGCCCAGGTCGAGCTGGGCATAGAGGCTCGCAATGACGCGGAACATGCGGCGCTCGTTGGTGCTGTGGTTCCATTCGTCGGCGATGTTTTTCACCATGTCGTCGCCACCGGGGTTGGTGATGCGGTTGCCTTCCTCGTCGTAGGGCTGGGCATAGGGGAACTGGCTGGTGGCTGCATAGTAGAGGTTGGCAGGCAAGCCCTTGAGCAGCGAGCCTTGCGAACTGGCGGTGGAGCCGTACTGCTGCAAGCCGAACGACCCGTTGACATTGGCACCGAGGTTGAACCACTTGGTGGGCTTGGCGTCTACGCTGATTTTGGAGGAATAGCGGCGGTAGCTCTGTCCGCGGATAGTGCCCTTGTTGTCGAGGTAGCCAAAGGAGAGATAGCTCTTCACCTTGTCGTTGCCTCCGCTCACGCTGAGGGTGTGCTCATGGGTGATGCCGGTCTGGGTGACCAGTCCCTGCCAGTCGAAGGTGGGCACCTTGGAGCCGTCCCATGTGCCTCCTTCCCATCCGCGCATGATGTTGTTCCACGCTGTGGGGTCGGCCTCGGCCTTGAAGATCTCGCGGTCGTTCTCGATGGTGGGCTGGTCGGCACGCGGATAGCGGTCGGGGTTCACATAGTAGTATGACCAGCGGCGCCAGTCTATGTACTCGGCAGAGTTCATCTGGCGCGAGTAGTCTTCAAGTGTCTCGAAGGTCACGGTGCCGTTATAGCTCACCTTGGTCTTGCCTGCCTGTCCCTGCTTGGTGGTGACGAGCACCACGCCGTTGGCACCGCGGCTACCATAGATGGCTGTGGCCGAGGCATCCTTGAGGATGTCGATGCTCTCGATGTCGCGCGGATTGAGAGTTTCGATGCCACTTTCCGACATGAGTGGTATACCGTCGACCACGTAGAGCGGTGAGTTCTGGGCATTGATGGAGCGCACGCCACGCACGGTGATGTTGCCTATTTCGCCCGGACGCTCGTTGCTGGTGATGTCCACACCGGCAGCCCTGCCCTGCATGGCCTCAAGGGCGTTGCTCACCGGGCGTTCGTTCATTTCCTTTTCGCCCACGCGAATCAAGGCACCCGTGACGTCGCTCTTGCGCTGCACGCCATAGCCAACCACGACCACTTCGTTCAGATGGAGCTCGTCGGGCTTCATCTGGGCGGTGCCGCCGGCACTGACCACGAGGTCCTTGTAGCCTGTATAGGAGAGTTTCAGTTGGGTGCCGCGCGGCACACGGAGCGAGTAGTTGCCGTCGATGTCGGTCACGGTGCCCACGTTGCCCTTGAGGGCACGCACGGTCACACCGATGAGCGGCTCGCCGTTTTCATCGACAATGTGGCCCGTGGTCACATTGTCCTGTTGCATACGCTGGTTGAAAAACTGTGTTGCGCCTGCCTGGGTGGCAAACGGCAAGGGTAGAAGCAGTCCTGTGGCAAGAGCCAATACTGGCACGACATGCGATATGCCGCCGTCGCGTCTTTTTCTCTGTTTACACTTCATGCTGAATGTTTAAGGTTTGAATTTTTGTTTATCGTATACCGCTTTACGGTTATTGGTGAGGGCAAAGATAGCCAAAATTATTGTATGTGTCAAACTTTTTGCCCGATAAATTCTTTTTACCGATTGTTTTGCCTATTC